>CACGEC010000001.1 GCA_902572005.1 uncultured Pelagibacteraceae bacterium
TGATAAAGAGGCTTTAGAGTTTCATAGTTATAAAAAACCTGGCAAGATAGAGATAGTTGCATCTAAGAACATGACTACAAAGAGAGATCTTGCTCTTGCATATTCTCCAGGAGTTGCAGCTCCAGTTAAAAAAATTAGCGAGAATCCTGAAGCTGCATACGATTATACCAGCAAAGGTAATTTGGTAGCCGTAATTAGTAATGGTTCAGCAATATTAGGAATGGGTAATTTAGGTGCTCTTGCTTCCAAGCCAGTTATGGAGGGAAAAGCGGTTCTCTTTAAAAGATTTGCAGACATAGACTCAATTGATCTTGAAATAGACTCCAAAAATTCAGATGAAATAATTAATTCTATTAAAAATTTTTCACCCTCTTTTGGTGGTATTAATTTGGAGGATATTGCAGCACCAGACTGTTTTGTAATTGAGGAAAAACTAAAAGAAATTTTAGATATACCTGTATTTCATGACGATCAACATGGAACAGCAATTATAACAACTGCAGCTTTAATTAACGCCTTAGATATAAGTAAAAAATCAATTGATAAAGTTAAAATTGTAATAAATGGAGCTGGTGCTTCAGCGATGGCATGTGCAAATTTATTTAAAAAAAGCGGGGTTCCTCAAAAAAATATAACCATGATTGATAGAAGCGGAGTTATTTACAAAGGTAGAGAAAAACTTAATAAGTGGAAATCAGATCATGCAATTAAAACAACTGACAGAACTTTAAATGATGCAATAAAAAAAGCTGATGTTTTTTTAGGACTTTCAGCGAAAGGTGCTTTGACAAAAGAGATGGTAAAAAAGATGGCAAAAAAACCAATTATTTTTGCCTGTGCAAATCCAGATCCAGAAATTACTCCTGAAGAAGTTGAACAAGTTCGCAGTGATGCTATTGTTGCAACTGGAAGATCCGACTATCCAAACCAAGTTAATAATTTAATTGGCTTTCCATATATTTTCAGGGGTGCATTAGATGTAAGATCTAAAACTATTAACGAGGAAATGAAAATAGCTGCGGCTCATGCAATAGCTAAGCTTGCAAGAGAAGATGTGCCAGATGAAGTTGTTGCTGCAATGGGAGGTGAAAGGCCACATTATGGGAAAGATTATATAATTCCATCTACTTTTGACCCAAGATTAATAAGCATTATTCCAGTAGCAGTCGCAAAGGCTGCAATAAAAACTGGTGTGGCTAGAAAAAAAATTGAAAACTTCGATAATTACCAAGAACAACTAAAACAAAGGTTAGATCCTACTGTTACCATCATGCAAGGAATTAACAATTATATAAAAAAAAAAAACAAGAAAATTGTTTTTGCGGATGGGGAAGATGAGAATACCCTTAAAGCAGCAATTGCTTTCAAAAATTCAAAACTTGGTACACCTATACTAATAGGTAAAGAAAAAAAAATAAAAGAACAGATTAAAAAGATTGGTTATAATGAAAATTTTGATATTGAAATCGTAAATTCCAAAGACACTCCCAAAAGAGAAAAGTATGTAAAATATTTATTTAAAAAACTTCAAAGAGAACAAGGTTTATTAGAGTGGGACTGTGATCGATTAGTAAGGAATGACAGAGTAGTTTGGGCATCGTGTATGGTAGCTTGTGGTGATGCAGATGGAGCAGTTACTGGCAACACTAGAAGATTTGGTGCATCATTAGAAAAAATAAAACAAGTTGTAGAACCTAGAAAAGGTGAGATTATGTTTGGCTTAAATCTAGTTGTACATAAAGGTAAAACTATATTTGTTGGTGATACAAGTGTTCATGAATATCCTACATCAGAACAAATGGCGGAGATTGCAATTTCTGCTGCACGAGTTGTCAGATTATTTGGTTTTGATCCAAAGGTAGCTTTTGTCTCACATTCTACATTTGGGCAACCACTTACTAGT
This sequence comes from uncultured Pelagibacteraceae bacterium, assembly GCA_902572005.1. Lineage (GTDB taxonomy): Bacteria > Pseudomonadota > Alphaproteobacteria > Pelagibacterales > Pelagibacteraceae > Pelagibacter. Next base: position 1,904 of record CACGEC010000001.1, read on the forward strand.
AGAACTAAACACATAAAAAAAGCTGTTGAGATCTTGAGAGATAAAAAAGTTAATTTTGAATTTGATGGTGATATGCAACCGGATGTTGCTTTAAATGAAGAATATAAAAGTCTTTATCCTTTTTCAAAAATCGTTGGAAACGCAAATATCTTGATAATGCCAGGACAACATAGTGCTGCTATTTCATATAAAATGATGAAAACTTTAGGGGATACAAAAGTAATTGGTCCATTATTAATTGGATTAGGTTTGCCGATAGAAATTGCTCCTTTAAGGAGTTCTACTTCAGAAATTTTGAATTTAGCATCAATAGCTTCTTACTCAGCTGATGTAATTGAATATGAAAGATAAATTAATCTTTTTGAATTCTTAAATCATCAACGATCAATATACTTGCTATTACATCTTCAACATCTAAAATTTCTTCAGCTTCTTTAACAACTTTTTTTTTCTCTTCTAATGTAATTGCAATTCCGTAGATATAAATTTTTTTCTTGTATGTATCGATCTGGTAATTAGTTGCCTTAATATTTTTATCTAAAATTAAAGCAGTTCTTAGTTGAGATGTAATCAATAAATCTTTTGCTGACTGCTTGAAATTAAACTCTTCTTTTATCTTTATATCGTTTCTAACCGACCTGACACCATCGGTTTCCCATGCCAATTTAGTCAATTTAAGTTTTTCCTCTGGGTTTTCAACTTTTCCGGTCATAAAAATTCTTCCATCTAGAACTTTTGATTTTACAGAAAGTAAATATTTTTTGTCCATAAGGATTACCCTTGCTGATAAATTTTTTTGCATGATTGAGTCATCTATCTGTGTGCCGACTGATCTTGGATCTAAAGCTACACTAACACCTGTACCAAATATGCCACTTGAAGATACACCTACACAACTTACGTTTATTAAACATAGAAAAATTATTAAAAGTATTTTGATTTTCATTTTTTTAAACTTAAACAATAATTATAAATTTCTCGTTTTGAAACTTTTTTAGTCTGACTAATTAAGTTTGAGATTTCTTTTACACTTAATTTTTTTGTCATGTCTTTAATAAGTTTTTTATCTGATTCAGAGAGAGATTGCGATTTTTTTTTATCCTCTTTTTTCTCTGAAATTACAACTGTCAACTCACCTTTTAGATCAAAATTAAATTTATGAATTTTGTCGACATCAAAACGTAAATATTCCTCAAAATATTTCGTCATTTCTCTACAAATTAACATTTTTCTACCTGAAAAGTTTTTTTTAATAAAAGGTAGAATCTTGTTTATTTTTTTCGAAGAAACAAAAAATGCGATTGTAGAATTTATTTCGGATAGTTTTTTCATATCATTTTCTATAACTTTTTTTTTGTCTGGAAAAAAACCATAAAAGAAAAACTTTTCAGAAAACCCACTCACCGAAACAGCTGATATTACTGATGAAGGTCCTGGTACAGGAATTACATCTATATTATTTTCAATACATTCATTAACTAAGATAGCTCCTGGATCTGAAATACTTGGGGTTCCAGCATCAGAAATTATTGAAATTACCGATCCTTGATTTAACAAATGCATAATTTTTGATAAATTTTTTTTTTCATTAAATTTATGGTAAGATATTAATTCTGATCTTATATGAAATTTGTTTAATAATGTTCTAGAGACTCTGGTATCTTCACATAAAATGAAATCTGAATTTTTTAATATTTCAACAGCCCTAAAAGTAATATCTCCTAAATTTCCAATTGGTGTTGAGACTAAATAAAGCCCTTTTTTTATTTCTTTTTCACTAGATTGCGAAATTCTAACCATAATTTTATATAAAATAATATAGTATCATCAAAATGAATAAATTTTTTAAAAATATTATTTTATTATTATTTGGATTTTTTCTCCTCTTTCCCACAATAGTTTTTGCAGAGGAAAAAATCAAAATTGGCTTATTGGTCCCTATGACTGGCAATGATAAAAAATTAGGTCAACAGATAATCAAATCAGCTCGAATTGCATTAAAAGATATCAAAAGTGAAAATCTTGAGATTTATCTTAAAGATACAAATTCTAACCCAAATAAAACTTTAAAATCTGCAATTGAATTTCAAGAAATGGGAATAAAAATAGTTATTGGTCCAGTTTTTTATAAAAGCTTAGCTTTTTTAGATGAAGTGTCAGAAATTACTTTTTTGTCTTTTACAAATAAAACAATAAATCTTCCTCGGAATGTAATCAGTGGTGGAGTAAATGCTGTATCGCAATTAAATGCAATAAAAAAGTTTATTAAATTAAATAAAATAAATAAGACAATTCTTTTAACTCCTAAGCTTGATTATGAAAATGAAATAAGAAAAGCTATTCAACAGTCTAAAATAAAAATTTCAAAACATCATATATATGATACCCAACCAACAAAACTTACTGCGCAAATAGAAAAAATTACCAATTACAAAATTAGAAAACAAAATCTTGAAGATGAAATTAAAAGAGTAGAAAATTCTGACCTTGTTGATAAAGAAAAACAATTAGAAAAATTAAATAAAAAATATACAATTGGAGGTGTAAACTTTGATGCAGTTGTAATTTCAGATTTTGATGAAAGTTTAAAAAGTGTAATTACTTCACTTTTGTACACAGATGTATCACCAAAAAATAAATATATAATAACGTTTAATCAATGGTTTGATAAAAGTTTATTGGAAGAAAAAACAATACAACCTATTTATTATCCATCAATAAATAAAAAAAACCTTAATGATTTTGAAGAAAAATTTGTAAAAGAATTCAACGAAATGCCAAACTATTTGTCTCTATTAAGTTATGATCTTGTTGGACTTATATATTATTTATCACTCAAGGATGGATTGAATGATACAAAAAAACTTTTTCAAAAAAAAAATGCTTTCAAAGGGAAAATTGGTATTTTTGATATTGAAAATAATAGAATAAATCACAGACTTAATTTCTATCAAGTAAATAACAGAAAACTCAAAGAAATTTTTTAATTTTTTTAAATGCGTTATATCGATGATCAATCCTATATTTTTTTGAAGGAGTCATTTCACCAAAAGTTTTCTTTTTTTTTATTGGTATGAATATAGGATCATAACCAAATCCATTATTTCCTTTTGGCTTATGAGAAATGGTTCCCTCAATTACACCTGACACACATGCAATCTTTTTGTTTAAATAACTTAAAGACAATGCACAAACAAATCTAGCTTTAATTTTTTTTAACTTCCAATTTTTATCTTTTTTAGAAAGCTCTTTATAAACTTTTTTAATTGCTTTATTAAAATCTGAATTTCTCCCTCCCCATCTTGCAGAATATATTCCAGGCCTTTTTTTTAAAATATCAATTTCTAAACCAGAGTCGTCAGCCAAACATATTAAGCCAGTTTTTTTGGAAAAATATTTAGATTTTATTAACGAGTTTTCTTTAAACGTTTTTCCATTTTCTCTTGGACTTTTAATTTTTAACTTAGATGTAGAGAAAGTTTTTATAGATTTAGGAAGCAAATCCCTTATTTCTTTTAATTTTCCCTTATTATTTGTGCCTATTAGCAATTTTTTCATTTTTTTATTTAACATCTAGAAATTTCGAATTTTCTTACCATATAAGACTTCATGGAAAAAGAACAAAACCAAAATTTAGAAGAAACTGAAATAAAAGAGGCTGTTGCTGAAAACACTGAGCAAGACTCAAATACTGAGGAAAAAAAACAGGATCAATTAAAAGAAAAAAACCCAGAAGAAATAATTTTAGAATTAGAAGATAAGCTAGCTAGAACATTTGCTGAAATGGAAAACCAAAGAAGAAGGTTTGAAAAAGAAAAAGAGGAAGCATTTGAATATGGTGGATTTGCTTTTGCAAAAGAAGCTCTAAACTTGATCGATAATTTTGAACGATCAAAGCAAATTTTACAAAATGATGAATCTTTAAAAGGTACAGAGGCTCTAAAAAAAATGTTAGATCATTTTGATATAATATATAAGGATTTAATATCTGTTTTTTCAAAAAATAATATTAAGCCTGTTGAAAGTTTAAATAAAAAACTAGATCCAAATTTACATCAAGCCATGATAGAAATAGAGGATGATCAAAAAGAACCTGGAACTATAATTCAAGAGATCCAAAAAGGCTTTACTATTAAAGACAGACTATTAAGACCCGCTTTGGTCGGTGTTTCAAAAAAAATTGTAAATAAAGATAAAAAAGTTACAGAAAACAATGAAAATTTAGAGGATAAATAATTAAGCTATCAACTTGTAGAATTTGATTTAACACCTATATGAGTAGAAAGAAATATTGATATGAGCAAAATAATTGGAATAGATCTAGGAACCACTAATTCTTGTGTTGCCATCATGGAAGGTAGCCAAGCAAAAGTTTTGGAAAATGCTGAAGGTACAAGAACGACCCCATCTGTTGTTGCTTTTACAGATGATAAAGAAAAACTTATTGGTCAACCAGCAAAAAGACAGGCTGTTACTAATCCTGAGAATACTATTTTCGCCGTAAAAAGATTAATTGGAAGAAATTTTGACGACCCAACTGTTAAAAAAGATATAGAAGCAGCTCCTTTTAAAATTGTAAATTCTGAAAAAGGTGACGCTTGGATAGAAGCCAAAGGTGAAAAATATTCACCATCACAAATTTCAGCATTCATACTTCAAAAAATGAAAGAGACAGCTGAAAAATATTTAGGTCAAGCAGTCACAAAAGCTGTCATTACCGTTCCAGCATATTTCAATGACGCTCAAAGACAAGCAACAAAAGATGCTGGTAAAATTGCTGGGCTTGAAGTTTTAAGAATTATTAACGAGCCAACAGCTGCATCTTTAGCCTACGGTTTAGATAAAAAACAAAACAAAAAAATTGCTGTCTATGATTTAGGTGGAGGAACTTTTGATGTTTCCATTCTTGAATTAGGTGATGGTGTTTTTGAGGTTAAATCCACAAATGGTGATACATTTTTGGGTGGGGAAGATTTTGATAACGCTGTAGTAGAATACTTAATCTCCGAATTTAAAAAAGATAGTGGTATAGATTTAAAATCAGACAAACTTGCATTACAGAGATTAAAAGAGGCAGCAGAAAAAGCAAAAATTGAATTGTCTGCTGCAGAACAAACTGACATTAACTTGCCTTTTATAACAGCTGACAAAACTGGTCCTAAACATATTAACTTAAAAATGACTAGAGCTAAATTAGAAGCTTTAGTTGAAGAACTTATTGCTAGAACAATCCCACCTTGCAAGACAGCACTTAAAGATGCTGGTATTTCAGCAAGTGATATTGATGAAATTGTGATGGTTGGTGGTATGACAAGAATGCCAAAAGTAATTAATGAAGTTAAAAACTTCTTTGGTAAAGAACCAAATAAAAGTGTTAATCCCGACGAAGTTGTTGCAATGGGAGCAGCTATCCAAGCAGGTGTATTACAAGGAGATGTGAAGGATGTTCTTTTATTAGATGTTACTCCTCTATCTTTAGGTATTGAGACTCTTGGTGGAGTTTCTACAAAACTTATAGAAAAAAATACGACAATTCCTACAAAAAAAAGTCAGGTATTTTCAACTGCTGAAGATAATCAACCAGCTGTTTCAATTAGAGTTCTTCAGGGCGAAAGAGAAATGGCAACAGACAATAAGTTACTTGGTAATTTTGAATTAATTGGTATTGCACCTGCTCCAAGGGGTGTTCCTCAAATTGAAGTAACCTTTGATATTGATGCAAACGGTATAGTTAATGTGTCTGCTAAAGATAAGGGTACTGGTAAAGAACAAAAAATTCAGATTCAAGCATCAGGTGGTTTGAGTGATGACGAAATCGAAAAAATGGTTAAAGACGCTGAAGCTAATAAAGAAGCTGATAAGAAAAAAAGAGAGTCTGTAGACGTAAGAAATCAAGCAGATACTTTAATTCATTCAACTGAGAAAAATCTTAAAGAACATGGGTCTAAAGTTTCTGATGCTGAAAAGAAAGCAATCGAAGATGGGTCGAGTGCCTTGAAAGAAGCTCTTAAGGGTGAAGATATAGAAGATATCAAGAAAAAAACTGAAGCATTGGTTCAATCCTCTATGAAACTTGGAGAAGCCATTTATAAATCACAACAAAGCACAAAACCAGAATCTGGTAAAGATGATGGTAAAGATGAAAAGGGAAAAAAAGACGATAATGTTGTTGATGCGGACTTTGAAGAAGTAAAAGACGATAATAAAGAAAAAAGCGCTTAACTGACATCTATTTGTCCAGGTTATTAACATGGCTAAAAGAGATTATTATGATGTCTTAGGCGTTGGAAAAAATGCTAGTCCCGAAGAATTAAAATCTGCATACAGAAAACTGGCCGTCAAATATCATCCAGATAAAAATCCTGACGATAAAGCTGCAGAAGACAAATTTAAAGAAGCCAGTGAAGCATATGGCATTCTTTCAGATAAATCTAAAAAAGAAAACTACGATAATTTTGGTCACGCTGCTTTTGAAAATGGAGGTGGTGGACAAGGTGGTTTTGGAGGGTTCGGCGGTTTTAGTGGTGCAGATTTCTCCGATATTTTTGAGGATTTTTTTGGAGATTTTGGTGGTAATAGAAGAAGCTCAAGAGGAAGAAGTAATAATAGAGGATCTGACTTAAGATATGATTTAACAATTTCATTAGAAGAAGCCTTCTCTGGTAAAAAACAAAACATACAATTCTCCACCACAGAAAAGTGTAGTACATGTAAAGGTAATGGTTCAAAACCTGGAACTAGTCCTGATAGATGTACATATTGTGGAGGAAACGGAAGAGTTAGATCAAACCAAGGTTTTTTTACAGTTCAACAAACCTGTCCTCAATGTGCTGGTAGTGGAGAGGAAATAACTAACCCTTGTACTAGTTGTAATGGACAAGGAAACAAACAAACTTCTAAACAAGTATCTGTAACAATTCCTAAAGGTGTAGATGACGGAACAAGAATCAGGTTAGCTGGAAAAGGTGAGGCAGGAACGAGAGGTGGTGCTACAGGAGATTTATATCTATTTATCAATGTGAAATCTCATGATCTTTTTAAAAGATCTGATGTAAATTTATTTTTTGAATTCCCTCTATCAATTGCAGATGCAGCTCTTGGAACAACGATTGAGATACCAACCATTGATGGTAAAAAAGCAAAGATTAAGATACCAGATGGAACACAAGATGGAAAACAATTTAGATTAAAAGGAAAAGGGATGCCTTTTATGCGTAGGGGTGATTTTGGGGATTTATATGTTCAGGTAAAAACAGAGGTCCCAGTCTATTTAAATAAAGAGCAAAAAGAGTTATTAGAGAAGTTTAGAAAAATAGAAAATGAGAAATCTAACCCTAGTATTAAGAAATTTTTTCAGAAAGCAAAAGACTTTTGGAAAAATTAATTTATGGGATTAAATGAGATAATTCCTGCTATTTTTTTATTAGCCGTTCTTATTCTTATTATCCCAAGTTTTTTAGTCTCAAATTCAAAATCAAAGATATTTTTAAAGAATTTAATTATTTGGTCTATAATTGTTGGGTTCGTTGTGCTAGTTTCTTTTTCAATCATTAAATGAAAAGAATAAATTTAGCTGTAACAGGATGCATGGGTCGAATGGGTCAACAGATTATAAAATCTGTCAAATCTCATAAGAATTTCAAATTAATATCTTTAACAGAAAATAAAAAAATAAATAAAAAAATTAGTGGATTAAAAGTTGATTTAAATACAGAACAATCTTTTAAAAAAGTAAATTTGATAATAGATTTTACAGTTCCAAAATGTACCTTTGAAGTATTGAAAATTGCTGCTAAATTAAAAAAAAGGGTAGTAATCGGTACGACAGGTTTTACAAAAAAAGAAGAAAATTTAATCAAAAAATATTCAAAAAAAATACCAATTCTTAAAGCGGGAAATATGAGCATGGGTATAAATTTATTAATGTATTTAACAGAAATTGCGTCTAGCTCTCTAGGAAAAAATTTTCTGAGCAAAGTTTTTGAAATACATCATAAACACAAAAAAGATTACCCATCAGGTACAGCATTAATGTTAGGAAAAGGCATAGCTGTAGGAAAAAATAAGAATTTTTACAGTTTAGTTGGAAAAAAATATCTTAACAAAAAAACCTTTCCTTATGGAAACAAAATCAATTTTAACTCAATAAGAAAAGGTGAAATAGTTGGAGAACATGAGGTAAAATTTTCAAGTGGTAAAGAAATAATTACCTTGAATCATGAAGCTTTCGACAGAGCTTTATATTCTGAGGGAGCATTGACTGCTGCTAAATGGTTAATGACAAAAAAACCAGGTCTTTACTCGATGAGAGATCTTATGAATTTCAAATAATGAATGAAATTCAAAAAGCCAAAATCATCTTAAAAATTTTAAATAAAACATACCCAACAATTAAAGTTCCCTTAAAAAGTAGAAATGTTTTCACTCTACTTATATCTGTATTGCTTTCAGCACAATGTACTGATGTAAATGTAAATAACGTAACAAAAAATATTTACCCCAAATATCATAAACCTAAACATTTTGTTAAACTGGGTAGAAAAAAAATAGAAAAATTGATTAAAAAGATTGGTATTTTTAGAATTAAAGCCAAGAGCATTTATAATCTGTCTCAAATATTGATAAAAAAACATAATGGCAAAGTACCTAAGACATTTGAAGAATTAGAAAAACTCCCAGGCGTAGGTCATAAAACTGCAAGTGTTGTTATGTCTCAAGGATTTGGTCATCCAGCCTTTGCGATAGATACTCATATCCATCGACTTGCACAAAGATGGGGGTTAACAAGCGGAAAAAATGTTACTCAAACTGAGAAAGATTTAAAAAGAATTTTTCCAAAAAAATATTGGAATAAACTTCATCTCCAGATTATCTATTACGGAAGAGAATATTGCAAAGCTAGAGACTGTTATGGATTAGCTTGTAAAATTTGCACTACTTGTTATCCTAAAAGAAAAAACCCTGTAATAACTAAAAAAGCATAATATGAAAGTTCTAGGTATAGGTAACGCAATAGTAGATTTAATTTGTAAAGTAGACGAAGAATTCATTAATAAAAATAATTTAACAAAAGGTAATATGAAATTAATATTCGACAAGATTGAATTTAAAAACCTTTTATCAAATTTAAAAATTGAAAAAACAGTTTCAGGTGGATCTGTAGCTAATTCAATTGTTGGGTTGTCTCAAGAGGGGAATGAAGTAGGATTTATCGGAAAAGTTTCAGATGATGATTTAGGAAAAAAGTATGAAACAGGTCTTCAACAAGAAAATGTCAGTTTTTTTTACTCAAAAAAAAAGGAGGATCTGCCAACAGGAACATGCTTAATATTAGTCACTCCTGACTCGGAAAGAACTATGTGTACTTACTTAGGCACAGCTGGAAAAATTAATCAAAACGACATTAACGTAGATGCGATTAAAAAAAGTGAGTTAGTTTTTTTGGAAGGCTACTTGTGGGATGAGGGTGACCCAAAAAAAGCTTTTGATAAAGCAATAATTAATGCGAATAAAGTTGCAATGTCTTTATCTGATAAATTTTGTGTAGATAGACATAAATCTCATTTTTTAGAATTAGTAAAAAATAAACTAGATATTACTTTTGCTAATGAAGAAGAAATAACATCTCTTATAAACGCAAAAGATTTTAATGAAGTAATAACTTTTGCTAAAAGTTTAAATAAACTCTTAGTCATAACAAGAGGAGAAAAAGGTGCAATTTCAATAAATGGAAACCAAATCAAGGAAATTGGAGTTCAGAAAAATTTAAAAATATTGGACTTAACTGGTGCAGGAGATTTATTTGCTGCAGGATATCTTCATGGATATATAAATAAATTTTCCCAAGAGGATTGTTTAAAAAAAGGAACTAAAATGTCGTCGGAAATAATTCAACAAATTGGGGCAAGATTATAAAACTATTTTTTTTTTCTTTTAAAGCTTCCTTTGCCTTTTTTAGGTTTAACTATTCTAGGTTTGTATTTCTTTGTAAATAAATCTTTTGCAATTTTATTTTTTTTTTTCAACTTATTAAATATCCATTTTTGGAACTTATTATAAAATCTTCGTCTTGAAATTTATCTTTTATTTTTTTTCTAAGTCTGTAGATATGCGTCTCTACAGTATGAGTCTCAAGTTTAGAAACATGACCCCAAACTTCCTTTTGTAAATCATTAACGGATATTGATTTTTCAGAGTTGTTTAAGAACATGATTATATCTATTTCTCTTTCTGTAAGATTTAATTTTTTGTTTGAGGAGCTTATTATTCTGGCATTTAAATCTAAAAGATACGAACCAATATCAATTTTTGATTGTACATTAAATTTAATTTTTAAAAATTTGACATTAATAATTTGTAATAGTTTTTCTATTTTTAAAGGATCATCACCAATTATTATTTGATTATTAATATGGTTTATTTTTTTTTTAGAAAGTAACAAATAATTTCCTGACTTATCAAAATCAATATCTGATAAATTGTGACTTGAAATATTGGTTAATTTAAAACTTAAAATATGTTTTATTTCATTTAAAATTTCAAATAATGTATTATTTTCATAAATGACTAAATTTTTAGAAATCATTAGCAAGAGAATATGACAATTATTTTAAAAAATAAAGAAACACTTGTTTATGATGATTTTAGTTTTAAGTGTTGTATAGGAAGAAAAGGTTTGACTAGAAATAAATATGAAGGTGACAAAAAAACCCCAAGGGGTACCTTCACTTTAGGCCCAGTTTTTTTTAGGAAAGATAAATTTAAAAATTTAGAGACAAAGTTAAAAAAGGTTCCAATTTTAAAAAAAATGGGTTGGTGTGACGATCCGCTTCATAAAAAATACAACAAGTTAATCCAGATAAGTAAAAAATTCAGTCACGAAAAATTATATAGACATGATTATAAGTATGATTTGTTAATACCAATTAATTATAATTCAAAAAATATTAAACCAAATTTGGGAAGTGCTATTTTTATTCATTTAACAAAAAATTTTACTCCAACACTAGGATGTATTGCCCTAAAGAAAATGGATTTTTTAATTTTAATTAAGCTTATTAATAAAAAAACTAAAATAAAAATATCTTAAGATCTCTGACCAAATATTTTTGAACCTATCCTTACAAAGGATGCATTGTTTAAAGTTGCATTTAGATAATCTTGTGACATACCCATGCTTAATTCACTTAAATCTAATTCATTTGATAAAAAATTCATTTTTTTAAAAAACTGTTCACTTGATTGATTTATGGGGGGAATGCACATAAGACCAATAATATTTAAATTTAAATTATTTTTACACTCATTAAAAAAATCTTTTAGATTTTCAATTTTAACTCCACTTTTCTGTGTTTCGTTTCCAATATTTACTTGAATAAAAATTTTAATATTCTTATTCATTTTTAAAGTTTCATTTGAAATTTTTTCAGCTAATTTTAAATTATCTACTGAATGAATGTAGTCAAATAAATCTACTGCTTGTTTAACTTTATTGCTTTGTAGTTTTCCAATCATGTGAAGCTTAATTTTACTGTTAACTATTTTAAATTCTGCCCATTTTTCGATAGACTCTTGAACCTTGTTCTCGCCAAAATGAATATGCCCATAATCAATTAATGGCATTATTCGAGATAAAGGAAAAGTTTTTGATACTGCAATTATTTTAGTTTTTGAATTTTTACTGTTTATTTCCTCTTGTATTGATATTAGTTTATTTACAGATTCATGCATTTATCAACTTACAAAATATTTTATTTTATTAATGATTTTAACAAAGATCATATAATAAAATTGAAAAAAAATATCAGTTTAATTTATAGAAATTATAATGAAAAATTAAATCTTCAATATCTCAAAGAAATAAGAGATTTTTGTAAATCTAAAGGATTAAAAATTTATTTAGCTAACAATCTTAAGGTTGCAGTTAAGCTTAAATTTGATGGGATTTATATCCCATCATTTAACAAAAAAATAATAGGATCTAAAAATCTAAGAAAAGACTTTTTAATTATAGGGTCAGCACATAATCTAACTGAAATTAGAGAAAAAGAAAAACAAGGAGTAAATTCATTACTTTTAAGCCCCATCTTTCATAAAGAAAATAAAAAAGCTCTTGGTCTATACAAATTTATAAATTTACAAAAATTAACAAAAACAAATATTGTTGCTTTAGGTGGAATAAACCAAAAAAATATTAATAAATTAAGCCTTATTAAAATTAATCAATTTGCCTCGATTTCATATATAAAGAATATTTATGCAAAATAATAAAGATTTAATTAATCAAATTAAAATAGTGACAAATAATTTTCAAGCGGGAAACTTTATTGATGCAATTTCAAAATCAAAAAAACTCTTACACAAAATACCAAATAATGAATTTCTTTTAAATATAATAGGATTAAGTTATTTAAATCTTGGAAAACTGGAAGATGCAAAAAATTTATATTTAAAAATTACAAAACAAAACCCCAAGATAACTTCATTTAAAAACAATTATGCTAATGTTTTAAAAGCTTTGGACAAATTTGATGAGGCTGAAAAAATTCTTAATGAATTAATTAAATCTAATCCTAATTATATCAATGCAATCAATAATTTAGCTAATTTAAAAAAAGATCTTAAGGATTTTGAAAAATCAATAGAATTATTAAACAAAGCAATGGCAATTGAACCAAAGAACATAACAGTTTTGTATAACCTCGCTTTATGCCACAGAAGTTTAAGAAATTATGATCAGGTTTTGAAATATGCTGAGTTAATTAATGATATTAATCCAAATTTTACACAAGCTGACAAAATAATAAGTGAGATAATAAATTATAAAAATATTGATGCAAATCAACATCTTGCTCATATGGACAAAAAAATAAAAGAGTTAAATTTAACTAATGATCAAAAAATTCCATTGCATTTTTCTTTAGGAAAAGCTTATGAAGACAAAGAACAATATGAGGTATCTTTTAATCATTATATTAAAGGAAATCAGCTGCGCAGGGCTTCTTTGGAATATGACTTCACTGACGAAATAAAAAAATTTAATTTGATTAAAAAAAAATTTGAAAATATAAAGATTGATCAGTCTCAAAATACTAAAGATAGAAAAATAATATTTATTTGTGGTATGCCAAGATCAGGGACAACTCTTTTAGAACAAATAATTTCAGCCCATACAAAGGTTGGGTCTTTAGGTGAAACTGAATTTTTAGGAAAAATTTTTAAGAAGATAGACCTAAAAAATTTTGATTTAAAAGAAACATATGAAAATTCAATTTTTGATGATTACATCGAATTTACAAAAAAACTTAAAATCAAAAATGATTTTTTGACAGATAAATCTCTTTTAAATTTTCAGTTAATTGGCTTTATAAAAATTTTTTTTCCCGGCAGTAAAGTTTTAGTTCTAAATCGAGAATTTAATAACAATTTTTTTTCAATTTTTAAAAACGAATTATTAGGCCCGCAACTTAAATGGACATTTGATATAAATGAAATTAAGGAATTTTATAAATTATATAATGATTATATAAAATTTTGGAACAACATTTTTCCAAGTTTTATAATGGAAGTAAACTATGAAAAATTAGTTAATAACACTGAGGATGTTGCTAAAGAAGTTTTGAATTACTGCGGCTTAAAATGGGAAGAAAACTGTCTTCATTATTATAAAAAAAATAAATCCTCAATTGATACAGCTAGTGCAAATCAGGCAAATAAGCCAATATATAAATCTTCACTAAATAAATTTGAGTCTTACAAAAAATTTTTTAATCTGAAATAAAAAAAAACCCCCGAGAATATAATTCCGGGGGTTTTTTAAAATTTATATTTCTACAAATTAGAACGCAAAAGATACAGTTACTTGAGTAACTTCATCTTCTTTGTCAGCAGTTCCACCAACATCAGTTGCTTTGTTTTGGAAAGCAGATAATGTCATGTTTCCTACTGTGTAAGAAGCTGCAATACCAGTATCTTTGTGATCAGAAGTAGTCATGTTATCATCAGCTAACTCAACTTTTCTTCTATTGTAAGAAATAGAAGCATTGTCGTTCATGTTAACAGCAATACCATACATTGATGAGTTATTATCACCACCAGGTACTTCTTTATCGATATCTGTTACTTGGTAACCTAATGTTACAGGACCAGCTGCGTATGTAACGTAACCAGTTTGCTCTGTATTGTTACCTCTATCAGATGTAGCGTTATCAGTATCAGCATAACCATAACCAACACTCATACCATCCATTAGTGAGTACTTGATAGCAAAACTTTTGTCTGAATCACTTCCAGCATCAGTATTTGCATCATCACCAGTGAATCCACCACCATTTTTAGCGTAACCAATTGATAGGGCAATTCCACCAAATGTGTTGCTGTATCCCCAAGCACCAGAAGAACTAGTGTCTAAGTAGTAAGCATCACCATCAGTGTCATCCCAAGCTTGTTCAGCACCTGAAGCTCTTGGTAACATATCTTTTAATGTACCAGCACCTTCAGCACCAACACCATTATCAAGTGTTAACTTACCTGAGTCACCCATGTCGATTGTTAAAAGTGAAGATGATGTAGCAGAACCGTTATGCACATGCATAAGGCTAACTGTTCCTAATGGGCTATCACCAGAACCATTGAATGCAACAGTTTGGTCAAAACCATAAGGGTTACCAGTAACATCACTGTTACCGTCTGATCCACCTTCGTCAACGAATGTCATTTTAGCTGTACCGCTAACTGACATTTCTAGGGCTTGAGCACTGAAAGCTACCATTGAGCCAGCTAATGCTGTAAGACCTATTTTTTTCAAATTGTTCATATTTACTCCTTATTATTATTTATATATATAAACAGGGTGGTTTTACCTTAAATGATATTAAATATGCTTTATTTTACATAAGTTTATCAAAAATTATATAATGTGTGATATATTTACAACATCATAGAATGCTTGATTTTCTACCATTTATCTACGCATATGGTAATTAATTCACTCAACAATATGATTAATTTAGTAAAATTTATGAGTTTCAAAAAATTATACATTTTTTTCCTTTTCAGTACTTTGATTTTAACTCAAAGTTGTGGTGGTTTTTTTAAAATGACTGATGCAAGAGAGGTTTCTCCTAATCCAAATGAAAGAGTTAAAAAAAATATGGAAGAGGGTCGTGGTCTTAGAATAGCTAGTGCAGGCAAAAAAGGAGGAGAATTTCAATTTGCCAGCTCTAATCCATTGTGGCGTGCCAGTTTAGATATTTTAGACTTTGCCCCATTAATGAATGCTAATTACTCAGGCGGTATTATTATAACTGACTGGATTTCAACAGAAGAAACAAACAGTAATGAGTTTTATAAAATAACTGTAAAATTTTTATCTAATGAAATAAGGCCAGACGGTATTGATATTACTTTACATCAAAAGGATTGTGACTCTAATAATATTTGTAAAATTTCAAAAATTGAAAGTTCTCTAAGTGATGATCTAGCTCTTGAAATATTAAAAAGAGCTGCTCTTTATAAAAAAGAAGATACCAAAAAAATGGTAGAGGAACTAGGTGAATACAAAGTTCAACCAGCTTTTAACACTGGCAAAAAAAGAAAAAAATAGTATTCACAATTAATAAAAAAAATGGATCGATATAATTTCAAGATAGTTGAAGATAAATGGCAAAAAATTTGGGAAGAAAATAAATCATTTAAAACTGAGGTAGATAAATCAAGAGATAAGTTTTACTGTTTAGAAATGTTTCCATATCCATCCGGAAAAATCCACATGGGACATGTTAGAAATTATACTATAGGAGATGTCCTAGCGCGTTATAAAATCTTACAAGGATTTAATGTTTTACATCCTATGGGTTGGGATTCTTTTGGAATGCCCGCTGAGAATGCGGCTAAGCAAAATAATATAGACCCAAAAAAATGGACAGAAGAGAATATTGTGAATATGAAAACCCAACTTAAAAAATTAGGTCTCTCTATTGATTGGGATAGAGAAATTTCAACCTGCTCTCCTGAATATTATAAACATCAACAAAAAATATTTTTAGATTTGTTTGATAAAGATTTAGTTTATCGTAAAGAAAGTTATGTAAATTGGGATCCTGTAGACAAAACTGTACTTGCCAATGAACAAGTTATTGATGGTAAGGGTTGGCGATCAGGTGCAATAGTTCAACGAAAAAAACTTAATCAATGGTTTTTTAAAATCTCGAAATTTTCAAACGAACTTTTAAGCGGTTTAGATCAATTAGAAAATTGGCCAGATAAAGTAAAAACAATGCAAAAAAATTGGATAGGTAAATCTTATGGTTGTGAGATAGATTTTAAAATTGAGGGTTCTGATAATATCAAATCTATTAAATGCTACACGACCAGACCTGATACTTTATTTGGTTTTTCTTTCTTAGCTGTCTCTGTTGATCATCCATTATCAAAATACTACAAAAATGATGAAAAATTCAAAACTTTTACTGATGATTGTGCTAAAACAGGAACAACTGAAGAGTCAATAGCCCAAGCTGAAAAAATTGGATTTAAAACAAATTTATTAGCCATCAACCCTTTAAATCCAAAAGAAAAAGTACCAGTATATTTTGCAAATTTCGTCCTTATGGATTATGGATTTGGCGCTGTTTTTGGTTGTCCAGCGCATGATCAGAGAGATTTTGATTTTGCAAAAAAATACAATCTTAAAATTAAAACTGTTGTTAAACCCGAAACCGAAGATCAAACTTTTCAAGTTTCCTCTGAGGCATATGCGGGTCCAGGTAATTTAATTAATTCTGAATTTTTAAATGGCTTATCAGTTCCCGACGAGTCTATACATAAAACAATTGAAATCTTAGAGAAGAAAAAAATTGGTAATAAAAAAGTAAATTATAGACTAAAAGATTGGGGAATCTCTAGACAGCGATATTGGGGCTGTCCTATTCCCATAGCGTATGATGAAGAAAATAAGATTGTCAAAATACCGGAAAAGGAATTACCCGTTACACTTCCTGAAAATATAAATATTGACACTAAAGGTAACCCCCTTGATGCCCAAGATGATTGGAAAATAATTACAATTAATGGAAAAAAATGCACTAGAGAAACGGATACATTAGATACCTTTGTTGACTCATCTTGGTATTTTTTGAGATTTTGTTCAGCAAAAAATAAAGACAATAGTTTTGATAAAAAAGAAACTGATTATTGGATGCCAGTTGATCAATATATAGGAGGTGTTGAGCATGCAATTTTACACTTACTTTATTCAAGATTTTTTACAAAGGCTATAAGCTTGAACAATAAAAACTTTAATCTATCTGAGCCTTTTAATGGTTTGTTTACACAAGGAATGGTCTGTCATGAAACCTATAAAGATAAAGATAATAATTGGCTTAGTCCAGATGATGTTACATCTAAGGATGGTAAAAAATTTTTTGAAAAGAATAATCCTCAAAATTTAGTAAAAGTTGGTCCCTCAGAGTCTATGTCAAAATCAAAAAAAAATACAATAGATCCACAAAAAATGATTGATAATTATGGTGCTGATGCTGTTCGATTTTTTATTTTATCGGATAGTCCACCAGAAAAAGATATTCAGTGGTCGGAAAATGGAATGTCTTCATCATTTAAATTTGTTCAAAAATTTTGGATTATGAGCAATAAAATTATAGAATTATCAAACGGTGAAAAGTTAGAATCTTTTGATCAAATTGATATTTTTACAAATCAATCTATAAATAAAATCAACATTGCTCTCGAAAAATTTAGTTATAATGTTTTAATTGCAGTATTTCATGAAATATACACATTCTTTACTAAACTTTTACAAGCGAATAAAAATTATGAAAATTTAAAAGATAATTTTGAGAAGATCTTGATAGTTACAATTCCTGTGATGCCTCACTTAGCAAATGAGTGTTTAATTTCATTAAAAATTAGAAATCCAATCAAATGGCCAATAGTTGAAAAAAAATATCTTGAATCCAATGAAAAACAAATAGTAATTCAGGTTAATGGTAAAAAAAGAAACATTATTTCGATTGAAAGTGGATTATCAGAAGATAATTTAATAAAAAAAATTAATCAAATGAAGCTTATAGAAAAATATACCAAAGACAAAAATATTTTTAAAACAATTTATGTAAAAGATAAAATAATTAATTTTATAATTAAATAAATATGAAAAAATTTTTAATTCTCCTACTTTTATTTGTTTCTAATTGTGGTTACCAGCCATTATATGTGGGTGCCAGTAATGAAGAATTAATATTTCAAGAAATGAACCTCCAAGGAGATAAAAAAATTAATCGAAAAATTATCTCTGCTCTTAATATCTCAGAGAATTCTGATAATGCCAACTTTGACGAATTGTTATTAGATAGTAAAAAGAGCAAACAAATAACCTCTAAAAATTCAAAAGGTGAAGTTATCTCTTATAAAATGTCAATCGAAACTAATTTAATAATTAAGGATAAGGATGGAAAAATAAGAAATAAAATTTTTATTGTAGATTTTTCTTATAATACAAAAGATAATAAATTTGATTTAGCAGAATATGAAGCTCAAATTCATAATAATCTTATAAAAGAAATAATCGAAGACATGATTATTTATGTTAATTTTAAATGATTTTAAAATTCTTTGATTTAAAAAACAAAAAATTAGATAATTTTAATTACTTTTTACTTTATGGAAATAATTCAGGTTTAATGGAAGAAATAATAAATAGTCATCTTAAACCCATCAAAACAAATAATATATTTAATTACGACGAGGATGAAATTATAAAGAATCCTGAAAACTTTGAGGAAAGTATTTTTAATAATTCATTTTTTGAAAATGAAAAATTAATTATAATTTCAAGAGCAAGCGATAGGATTTTAAAAATAGTTGAAAAAATTGTTGAAAAAAATATCAAAGATTTAACAATTATTATTAAGACAAGTATTTTAGAGAAAAAATCGAAGCTTAGAATTTTTTTTGAAAAACAGTCAAATACCATTTGTATTCCTTTTTATGAGGACAATAATCAAACGCTTGTATCAATTGTACAAAAATTTCTTTTAAAAAAAAATATTAAAATGTCATCACAAAATATAAATGTGATAGTTGAACGTTCAAATGGCAATAGAATAAACTTATATAATGAGCTTGATAAAATTAGCAGTTTTTCTCAAAATAAAAAAGTAATAGATACAAATGATATATTGAAATTAACAAATTTAAGTGAAAATTTTAGTGTCTATGAGTTAGTTGATAATTCACTTGCTAAAAAACAAAAAAAAATTTTAAACATTTTAAATGAAAATAATTTTTCTTCTGAAGACTGTATTTTAATTTTGAGAATTTTTTTAATCAAATTAAAAAGACTTTTAAAAATTCAGCAAGAAGTAGAAAAAGAAAAAAATGTTGAGAAAGTTATTTCGTCCCATAAACCACCAATTTTCTGGAAAGAAAAAGATGTGATTAAAGAGCAAATAAAATTACTAAATTTAGAAAAAATTCACGATTTAATTGTGAGAGTTAATGAAATTGAACTTATAATTAAAAAGCATCCTTCAACTGCTTTAAATGTAACAACAGATTTTATCTTAGACCAAGCTCAATAATTATTTTTAATAACATCTATGATTCTATTTAACTGATCAATGTCTTTATAGGAAAAACTAATTGTGCCTTTGTTTCTTTTGTTATTTTTAATGGAGACACTTAGGCCTATCTTGTCGCTAATACTATTTTCTAAATCTATTAAGTTTGGATCTTTTTGATTTAATAAAGAACTTTTTTTCTTTTTAAAAATTTTTACGAAATTTTCAGCTTGACGAACAGAAAGTTTTTTTTCGATAATTTTATTAGCGATAGAAAGGGCATTTTCATGACCAACTAATATTTTTGCGTGCCCTGGGCTTATTTTTTTTTCTTCAATATATTTAAGCACCTCTGGTGGTAAATTAAGAAGTCTTAATGAATTTGTAATATAGCTTCTACTTTTTCCAATAAATTTAGATACTTTTTCTTGATCGTATGCAAATTCGTCTATTAATCTTTTGTATCCCTGAGCTTCTTCAAGTGGGTTCAAGTCATGTCTTTGAACATTTTCTACAATTGCGAATTCTAAAGATTTTAGATCATCCGCTTCTGTTACAACAACTGGTATTTCATGAAGTCCAGCTTTTCTGGCTGCAAGCCATCTTCGTTCACCTGCAATAATTTCATATTTTAAATTATCAGAGTTAGATTTTCTTACTATTATAGGCTGGATTACACCTCTTTCTTTTACCGAATTCGTTAAATCAATTAAATTTTCCTCGTCAAAATTTTTTCTTGGTTGATACTTATTTGGAACAATATCACTAAGTGATAATTTATTAGTTTTTGTTTCAATTTTAGTTTCACCAATTAAAGATGACAATCCTCTACCAAGCCCTTTTTTAATTTTAGAATTCATTATGCTGCGCTCCCGATTTTGTTTTCTTGGGTCATAAATTCATCTGTAAAATTATAATAGGATTTACTACCAGGACAGCTTTTGTCATAAATCAAAACTGGAACTCCGTGAGAAGGCGCCTCTGATAATCTGACATTTCTAGGAATAACCGTTTGGTAAACTTTATCCTTGAAGTAAGTACGCGCTTCTGATTCTACCTGTGATGATAGTTTGTTTCTCCTATCATACATTGTTAAAAGTATGCCTTGGATCTCTAATTCAGGATTTAAATTTACTTTTATTCTTTCAATTGTCTTCATAAGTTGAGTTAAACCCTCTAAAGCGAAAAATTCCGTCTGAAGTGGTACCAAAAGTGAATTTGAAGACACTAAAGCCATTACAGTCAATAAACTCAATGATGGAGGGCAGTCTATGAGTATATAATCATAAAAGGCTCCAGAATTGTTTAAATATGCAGTTAATTTTGCCTTTAAAATGAATGCCCTATCACTGTCTCCAGCAGTTTCAACCTCTAAACCAGATAAATCTACATTTGATGTAACTAAA
Source organism: uncultured Pelagibacteraceae bacterium (assembly GCA_902572005.1). Classification (GTDB taxonomy): domain Bacteria; phylum Pseudomonadota; class Alphaproteobacteria; order Pelagibacterales; family Pelagibacteraceae; genus Pelagibacter. The sequence continues at coordinate 22,887 of CACGEC010000001.1, forward strand.
TCTAAATTTTCAAACTTAGTTTTTTTTATTACATGCGCTACGGCCTTAGTACCATTCAAAATTCCATAGATTGTATCTTCCGAAGGTCCTGTATTTGATAAACCAAGACCCGTCGTAGCATTACCTTGAGGATCCAAATCTATTACTAAAATTTTTTTTCCTTGCTGTGACAATGCAGAAGCAAGATTTATTACTGTGGTCGTTTTCCCTACTCCACCCTTTTGATTTATTATTGAGATTATCTTCATGATAATTTTTTTTTAATTTTTTTTATATTTAGTATGAATGATACATTGCTTGTTAAACTTTTTTTTTCCTCATAATCTAAGTCCCAATGCTCTAGCGTATCATTTAAAATTTTTCTTCCTGAACTTCCCATAAATAAAATTATATTTTTATATTTAATAAAATTTTTATTTATTAAATCTAAAATAACTGGCATAGGTTTAAAAGCTCTGGACATAATTGTTCCCGTTTCTATATTTTTAATCTTAAATACATCTTTTTGAATTATCTCTGTGTTCAAATTCATTTTTTTTGAAACTTCTCTAAGAAAAACGCACTTATGATAACTTTTTTCATAAAGTAAAATTTTCATATTATTTTTTAGTTTTTTCATCATAATAGCTACTATAAGTCCTGGCATTCCTCCACCGGTTCCTAAATCACAGGTTGTATTACTATTTAAATCAATAAAATCAATGATTTGTGCTGAATCGAATATATGCCGCTCTCTTATATGATTTTTTTGAGACATTTTTTTGCTTATTATGTTAATTTTTTGATTTTTTTCTTGTATCATCGCTATTAAGCTTTCAAGCTCATTACAAGTTTCACGTGAAACATTTAAGTTGGGAATTTTTGAGTAAGTATTAAAAATTAAGTTATCCATTAAGCTATATGCTTAATAGACTTTCTTTTGACGTGTGACAACAAAATATATACGGCCGCTGGCGTAATTCCATCAATTCTTAGAGCTTGACCCATAGTTTTAGGCTTTATTTGCTTAAATTTAGCTTTTACCTCATTGGATAAACCTGAAAATTGATCATAATCTATATTATCAGGAATAATTAAATTCTCATCGCGCTTAAAAGCCAGAATATCTGCTTTTTGCTTTTTTAAATAACCTCTATAATGTGAATTAATTTCAATCTGCTCATCAATATCCTTACCAAAATCATTAATTTCTGGCCAAATATACCTAATTTTACCCATATTGACGTCTTTCTGAGCAAGTATCTCCTCAGCAGTCCTGAATACACCGTCCTTTGCAATTTTAATACCGTATTTCTCTGCTTTTGAAGGTGAAATATTCAAATTAGTCATTTGAAGAGATATTTTACCAAGTTTTTCAAATTTACTTTCAAAAACCTTTTTTCTAGAATCCCCTACTAATCCTACTTTAATACCTTTATTAGTAAGTCTTAAATCAGCATTATCAGATCGCAGGCTTAATCTATACTCAGCGCGAGAGGTAAACATCCTATATGGTTCAGCAACTCCCTTTGTTACTAAATCATCTATCATTACTCCTATATACGCATCTGATCTGTCTAAAATAAAAGGTTCCATATTTTTTAGAGAAAGAGCTGCATTAACACCAGCTATAAGGCCTTGAGCGGCAGCTTCCTCATAACCTGTGGTTCCATTAATTTGACCTGCCAAATACAAATTCTTTATTTTTTTGGTTTCAAGTGTCAAAAAAAGCTCTCTTGGGTCAATATAATCATATTCTATAGCATAACCGGGCCGTATTATCTTAACATTCTCTAAACCATTGATATTGTTGAGTATTTCATGCTGCACAACCTCAGGTAGGGATGTAGATATCCCATTTGGGTAAATTGTATGATCATTTAAGCCTTCTGGCTCTAAAAATATTTGATGCCTAGTCTTATCTGCAAATTTAACTATTTTATCCTCAATAGAAGGACAATATCTAGGCCCAACACCCTGGATGCTACCAGAGTACATTGCACTCTTCGTTAAATTCTTTTCAATTATCTTATGAACTTTTTCATTAGTATAAGTCATTGAGCATGACACTTGTTTGTTTAAATTTTTTTTACTTAAAAAAGAAAAAAAATATGGCTCATCGTCGGCAAACTGTTTTTCTAAATTTTCAAAATTAATTGTTCGTGAGTCCAATCTTGGAGGCGTTCCAGTCTTTAATCTTCCAATTTTAAATTTATACTTTTCTAATTGCTCCGACAGACCAGTGCTTGGTTTTTCATTATATCGACCCGCGGGTGTTCTTTCATCACCTATATGTATTAAACCATTTAAAAAAGTGCCGGTTGTAAGGATTAACTTGTTACAAGTAACTTTATTGCCTTTTAAAGTTAAAAAACCCTTTATTTCATTATTAATGAAAATAAATTTAATAACTGGATCTGAAAAAATGCTTAAATTACAATAGTTTACAAGTTTTTCTTGCATAAATTTACGATATAATGATCTATCAGATTGAGTTCGAGGACCTCTTACTGCTGGACCTCTACTTCTATTTAGTAATCTGAATTGGATACCTGATTGGTCAGCCACAACACCCATTACGCCATCTAATGCATCGATTTCCCTCACTAAGTGACCTTTTCCAAGACCACCGATAGCTGGATTGCAAGACATTTCTCCAATCGTGTTTTTGTTATGAGTAAATAGAGCAGTGTTTACACCTAGCCTTGCCGACGCTGCAGCAGCTTCACACCCAGCATGACCCCCACCAATTACAACCACATCAAATGATAAATCTTTTTTCATGATGTAAATTTATATTTGATTATGATATTTACAAGATATGAGTTTTTTTTCTTAAATAAGCTTCATTTATCAACGAAAATCACTTAAAAATGGCTAAAAATCCAGGAAAATAGCAATTATTTTCCAATGCAAAAATCGTTGAAAATACTACCTAATATCTCCTCTACATCCACTTTTCCAACAATCATACCCAAATGACGAGTTGCTAACCTTAAATCCTCTGCTGCTTTATCAAAATCTTTTTTATCATTCTTATTTGAAAAATTTTTTAAGTGTTCAGTGCATTGCAGCAAGTGTTGTCTATGTCTCTCTCTAGTAATTAAAATATCTTCTGCTGATATAAATTTGTTTTTTAAGTTATCTTTTATTTTGTTAATTAATTTATCAATATTTAAATTATCTTTTATTGAGATTAAAACATGATTGAATTTGGAAATTTCTGTATCTAACTTCTCTTTTAAAAGATCTGATTTATTAATTACTAATATCGCATCATTTTTTAACAGATCTGTCAAAAAACTGCCTATTTCAATGCTTTTAGCATCAACTACAACTAGTTTTAAATCAGCATTTTCTGCTTTATTAAGAGATAATTTAATCCCTTTTTTTTCAATTTCATCTTTCGAATCTCTTATACCCGCGGTATCCGAAATAATTACTGGATAACCATCTATGTTTAAATGTGTTTCAACAACATCTCTTGTGGTACCAGCAATCTCAGAGACTATTGCAACTTCTCTGTTTGATAAGTTATTTAGTAAACTTGATTTACCTGCATTTGTTGGTCCTACAATTGCAATTTTAAAACCTTCTCTGATCATTTCACCAACTTTTTGATCATTTAAAATTTTATTAATCTCTTTTAAAACATCTGAAATGTCCTGATTTATTTTTTTTAAATTTTCTTCTGGTAAATCCTCCTCTGGAAAATCTATTTTTGCCTCAACAAATGATAAAATTTTTAATAATTTATCTCTTAATTGATTAAATTTTTCTGATGATTTCCCTTTCATTAATTTCACAGCTTGTAATCTCTGAATTTCAGTTTCTGCTGAAATTAAATCAGCAATACTTTCGGCTTTTAATAAATTTATTTTGCCATTTTGAAATGCGAGCTTTGTAAACTCTCCAGGTTCCGCTAATCTGCAATTATTTATTTTTGATATCTCCTTTTGAACAGCCAAAACAACCGCTTTGCCTCCATGGACATGAATTTCAGCCATATCCTCTCCTGTATAGCTCTCAGGGCCAGGAAACCATAATATTATCCCTTCATCAATGAGCTCAGAAGTGTTGATATTGTTTATTTTCCGAAGGGTTGCGATTCGTGGTGTTGGAATTTTTTTGCCAGTGAGAGATTTTATAACATTTGAAGCTTCATTTCCTGAAATTCTTATAATGGCAACGCCTGAAACACCAGGACCAGTTGATAAAGCATAAATAGTCATAAAATATTATAACTTTTATTCTGTAATATTGGAAAACTTAATTAGGCTGGTTTGTTCATTGAATTAAAGAACTCCGCGTTACTTTTTGTGTCCTTTAACTTAGAGTTAATGAATTCTATCGCATCCATTGTGCCCATAGGTGCAATAATCCTTCTTAAAACATTCATTTTTTGTAAATCATTTTTATCAAACAATAATTCTTCTCTCCTTGTGCCTGATTTTGTAATATCGATTGCAGGATAAATTCTTTTATCAGCGATTTTTCTATCAAGTACAGTCTCGCTATTTCCTGTTCCCTTAAACTCTTCGAATATTACCTCATCCATTCTACTTCCAGTATCGATCAAGGCTGTTGAGATAATTGTCAAGGATCCACCTTCTTCAATATTTCTAGCGGCTCCAAAGAATCTCTTGGGTCTTTGTAGGGCATTCGCATCAACACCACCTGTTAAAACTTTACCAGAGCTAGGTATCACAGCGTTATACGCTCGTCCTAATCTCGTTATTGAATCTAAAAGAATGACCACATCTTTTTTATGTTCAGTTAATCGTTTAGCTTTTTCAATCACCATTTCAGCAACAGCAACATGGCGCTGAGCAGGTTCATCAAATGTAGAGCTGATAACTTCTCCTTTTACTGTTCTTTGCATATCCGTTACTTCTTCAGGTCGCTCGTCTATTAAAAGCACAATCAAATAACATTCAGGATAATTTTTAGCTATTGAGTTAGCTATACTTTGCAAAATCATTGTTTTTCCAGCTTTTGGCGGTGAAATTATAATTGATCTTTGTCCTTTACCTATAGGGCTTACTAAGTCAATCAATCTTGGCGTAAGATCTGGTTTTTTTTCAGTTTTAGTTGTCTCAACTTCCATTACAAGCTGCTTATCAGGATACAGGGGTGTTAAGTTATCAAAGGCTATTTTGTGTCTTGATTTTTCTGGTTCTTCAAAATTAATTTTACTTACTTGTAGTAGTGCAAAATATCTCTCACCTTCCTTGGGAGCTCTAACTGGACCTTCGACTGTATCACCTGTTCTTAGACCAAATTTTCTTATTTGACTTGGGCTAACATAAATATCATCTGGTCCTGGTAAATAGTTGGATTCCATCGCTCTAAGAAAGCCAAAACCGTCTTGTAAAAGTTGTAATACTCCTGCACCGGTAATTTCCTCTTTTTCAGCTACTTTTTTTAATATTGCAAAAAGGATCTCTTGTTTTCTAAGGGTACTAGCGTTTTCGATCCCAAGCTCCTCAGCCTGAGTAATAAGTTGTTCAGATGATTTTAGTTTTAATTCTTGAATGTTCATGATTTAAAATTATTAAGGACTTAGTGGATGGATTTAATATATATACTATTTAAAATTATTCAACCCTAGATAGGCTTAAAAATTACGACAAATATGATGAAAATAAGTAATAATGTGGGTATTTCGTTTATAAAACGGTAATACTTGTGAGAATGTTTATTCAAATCTTGCTTAAATTTCCCAAGAATTCTTCCAAGATAAAAATGGTAAATAGTTAGAATAATCACCAAAAATAATTTCAATATCATCCATTTTTGCCCCAATTGTTCAAATCCTATTTCATGTATAAGTAACAAACCAAACAACCAAGATAAAATCATTGCCGGAGTCATTATGTAAAAGAACAATTTTTTTTCCATAACCTTGAATACCTCTGTAATAATTGGTTTTGAGCTATTTTGAGAGTGATAAACAAAAATTCTTGGAAGATACAATAAACCAGCCATCCAAGAAATTACAGATATAAGATGTAATGATTTGAAAAGTAAATAAGTATTCATTAAATACTTTTTTGAATTAGAGATTTTAATAAAAGTATATGATCATCGTTATCATTTAAGCATGGCACCATATCAAAATTTTCACCACCAGAATTTAAAAAGCTATCTTTGCCCTCAATAAGTATTTCCTCTAAAGTTTCAACACAGTCTGAAGAAAAGCCTGGACATATTGTAAGGACATTTTTTTTCCCTTCGCTAGGCAGACTTTCTAAGGTTTTGTCTGTGTATGGCTCAAGCCACTTTTGGGGGCCAAATCTTGACTGAAAAGTCGTTTTGAGTTCTATCGAACTAAATTTTTCTGAAATTAGTCTAGTGGTCTTGTGACAATAGCAATGGTAAGGGTCTCCTTTATCAAAATATTTCTTAGGTATACCATGATAAGATGCCAATATTAAGTCGGGCTTCCAATCAATCTCTTTTATTTTTTTATTCAGCGAATTTACTAATGCATCTATATAAAGCGGGTCAGATTCATAATGTGGAATTATTTTTAATGATGGTTGCCACCTTATTTTCATTAGAGTTCTGTAAACTTCATCACATACCGTTGCTGTAGTCGCGGCAGCATACTGAGGATATAAAGGTAAAATTACTAAATTTTCACAGCCTTGGTTATGCAATTTCATGATTTTACTTTTAATGCTTGGGTTGCCATATCTCATTGCAAAATCTACAATTATATTATCTTGAGTAAAAAAGCTGGAAATTTTTCTAGCTTGTTCTCTGGTATAATAAAGAAGTGGTGAAATATTTTCATCTTTCATCCAAATTTTTTTATAAGCTTTAGCTGTTTTAGATGGTCTAAAGTTTAAAATAAAGACATTAAGTATTATTTGCCAAAGAATAGGAGGAACTTCTATTACCCTTCTATCCGACAAGAATTCTTTTAGGTATTTTCTTATGTCAAACCAACTTGTTGAATCTGGCGTTCCTAAATTAATAACCAAAACTCCAGTTTTACCAAATTTAACCGGTGGATGTTCGTTGATGTTTTTCATTTAATAATCTTTTACCATTTTTACAAGATAGTCCATCATATTAGGGTCTGTTTCTGGCAAGACTCCGTGTCCCAAATTAAAAATGTAAGGATGATCTTTAAATATATCCAGATATTTTTTTGCTTCCTTTTTTAAGTTTTCTTTATCCGTTAAAAGAATCTTTGGATCCATACCACCTTGGATAGGAATTTTAATTTCTTTTTTTATCTGAACTGGATCAACCTCATAATCGATACAAATCGCATCTGGCTTTACATACTCTGAATATTTTTTATAATCTTTAATTCCTCTTGGAAAACATATAACTGGAACATTTAAAGATTTTGTAAATTCTACTAAAGATAAAGTTGGATCATAAACATATTTATCAAGTTTATCTTTATTAAGCAGTCCTGCCCAACTATCAAAAATTTGAATAATTTTAGCTCCACTGTCAATTTGGTTTTTAATATGAATTTTTATAAATTTATCTAATATCTTTAATATTTCATTAATTAAAAGTTCATCACTAAAGAAATTATTTGCTAGTTTTAACTTTGGGGAGTGCTTATTAATCATGTAAACTAATAATGTCCAAGGGGCTCCGACAAATCCTATGGTATCTTTGTTTTTTACTAATTGATTACTACTAACTAATTTAATTGCTTCATAAACTTGATTAATTTTTTTTACAAAGTCTTCTTCAGTTAATTCAGAAATCTTACTTAAATTTAAATCCCCTAAAGAAGGGCCAAAATTCTTTTTAAATTCAACTTTTTGATTTAAACCATATGGTACCATTAAGATATCAGAGAAAATAATAGCTGCATCTAATTCAAATCTTTTTAAAGGTTGAAGTGTAATTTCTGTAGATAAATTTTGATTTAAACATAATTTTATAAAATCAGGATTATTTTTTCTTATTTCTCTGAATTCTGGTAAATATCTACCAGCTTGTCTCATTATCCAAATAGGATTATTTTTAGTTTGTTTATTTACAATAACTTCGCTGATTGGTGACATATTAATAATTAAATATATTAGATTGTATTATTAGTATAACCTGTGAATAATGATGATTAAATTTAATGAACATTTTATAAACAATTTATTAACATTTAAGCCTTTAAATTTATTAAATATATATGAAAAATTGAAGCTTATTAACAAAACATGTAAATTTCTAAATAACTTTATTAAGGTGTTTAATAATGTGAATAAAAGCTTGGTTTTACAGCATAAATTTTAAAATGTTAAAATCATTTAATATGATTTAAATAATAAAAACTTATTAACATTTAATACATGAGTAATACATACGAAATTTATCTAATATCAGACTCCACAGGGGAGATGCTTGAGAGAATTTTCATTGCTATTAAAGCTCAATTTAAAAACAATAATTATAAAATACACACTTATTCGTTCACAAGAACGGAAAACCAGATTTTTAAGATTTTAACTGAAGCTGAAAAAAACAATAATTCAATAATTTTATATTCAATAGTGGATACTAACTTGGCAAAATATTTAGCAAATACTAGTGAAGATAAAAAAATTCCATGCTTTGGAGTTTTGGGTGATTTAATTCTTAGTTTTTCAAAACTTTTAAATCAAAAAGCATCACATCAACCCAGCGGCCAATATGCATTAAATGATGAATATTATAAAAGAATAGCGGCAATTCAATTTACAATGAATCATGATGATGGAAATTTAGTTAAAGAGCTAAACAAATCAGATATTATATTATTAGGAGTGAGCAGAACGAGCAAAACACCAACATCGATATATTTAGCGAACAAAGGATTTAAAACATCAAACATTCCTTTAGTGAATGAAAACTCAATTCCTAAAGCTCTAAAAGAAAATCCAAAAATGAGCTGCGTGATTGGTCTTAACACTGAGCCCGAAAGACTTGTTGATATAAGAAAAAATAGGATGAATTCTCTTAAAGAAACAGAAAGTAAATCTTATACAGATCTCGAAAAAATTAGAAAAGAAGTTGACGAGGCAAAAAATACTTTTAAAAAATACAAGTGGCCAACAATTGATGTAACAAGAAAATCAGTCGAGGAAACAGCGGCATCTATAATAAAAATATACGAAATATACAAACAGAATGGTTGAAATAATACTTGCTTCAAAAAGTAAAGTTAGAAAAGAAATTCTTGATAAGAACAACATTTTTTCACAGGTCGAACAATCAAATGTTGATGAGGATGTTATCAAAGAGAGTTTATTAAGAAATAAAGCTTCTCCTGAAATAATATCAAAGAATTTAGCAGAATTTAAAGCCAATAAAGTAAGTCAAAAAAACGCCGAAAGACTGGTTCTTGGTGCAGATAGCGTAATCGATTTAAATGGCGAACTAATATCCAAACCCACAAACAGAGAAGAGGCATTAGAGATATTAAAAAAATTAAATGGAAAGGCTCATAATTTAATTAGTTCGGTTTGCATTTCTAAAAATGGATTTATGATTTGGAATTATACTGACAAAGCAACATTAAAAATGAAAAGTTTTACAGACGAAGAGCTTAATGTATATTTATCAAAGATATCAGATGAAAACCTTTATGCATACAATGTTTATCAAATAGAAGGAGAGGGCAGAAATTTGTTTTCGAACATAGATGGGGATGAAAACACAATAATGGGACTGCCAATAAAAAAATTAAAAGAATATTTAAATAATTACAAGTGATATAGAGAAAGTTTATATGAAAAAATATTTAGTAATAGGTAACCCAATTGAGCATTCTTTGTCTCCCGAACTACATAATTATTGGATAAAAAATAATGTGATAAAGGCTACTTATGAAAAAATGAAGATAACAAATGTTCAAATTAAAAACCTGATATCAGAAATAAAAAATGGAAAAATCAACGGATTAAATATTACCGTTCCTTTCAAGCAAGAAGTGATTCCACACCTAGATCATTTAAGTGATGAAGCAAACAAAACCCAATCTGTAAATACCATCCTGTTGAAAGATGATAAAACAGTTGGTCATAACACAGACATTGAAGGTTTTGAATATAGTGTAAAATTTAACAATATTGATTTAAAAAACAAAAATATTTTTATAATGGGTGCAGGGGGTGTCGTTCCCTCTATTATTTATGCACTTAATAAAATGCAAGTTTCCAATATAACGATAAGTAATCGAACTAAAAGCAAAGCAGAAAATTTAAAAAATTTATTTAAAAAAGTAAAAGTAATAGACTGGGGAGAAATACCAGAATTTGACATGATTATAAACGCAACAAGCATAGGTCTTAATAACCAAGAAAAGATTAATCTAAATTTACCCAAAGTAAAAAACAAATTATTTTATGATGTCATTTATAACCCCAAAGAAACCAACTTTCTAAAATTTGGAAAGGAGCATGGGAATAAAGTTTTAAACGGTAAAATGATGTTTATTTACCAAGCTTTTTTTGCATTTAAGTTATGGCACAACAAAGAACCAGAAATTAATAATGACGTATTAAAATTATTAGACCAATGATAAGAATAGGATTAGTAGGTGATATTGGGTCGGGTAAGAGCTTTTTAGCAAAAAAATTTGGTTATCCAGTATTTAATGCAGATCAAGAGGTTGCCAAATTATACAAAAAAGAAAAAAAAGTTTTCTTAAAATTAAAAAGAGTTTTGCCAAAATACATATTTTCGTTTCCTATAAATAAGGAAGAAATTTCTGGAGCTATATTAGCAAATGAAAAAAATTTAAGAAAAATTGTTAAAATAGTTCATAACGAAATAAGAAAAAAAATGTTTTTATTTTTAAGAAGAAATAAATCAAAGAAATTAGTAATATTAGACATTCCTCTTTTATTAGAGAATAAATTGAATAGTCAAAAAGATATTATAATATTTGTTAAATCCAAAAAATCACAAATCAATAAAAGATTAAAAAAGAGAAAAAATTTTAATCAGAAATTATTTAATAAATTTAAAAAACTTCAACTTCCACTAGATTATAAAAGCAGAAAATCTAATTTTATAATAAAAAATGATTTTACAGGCAAATCTGTTAAAAGAGATATCAAAGTAATATTAAAAAAAATTCTATAGATGAATGAAGTAGTTTTAGATACAGAGACCACAGGACTTTCTGTAAAAGATGGTCACAGAATTGTTGAAATTGGCTGCATTGAATTGAACGATCTTGTACCTACGGCAAAAAAATTTCATTGCTATTTAAATCCTGAGAGAAAAGTTTCGGAAAAAGCTTTAGAGGTTCATGGTTATACTGATGATTTTTTGTCAAATAAGAAGAAGTTTAAAGAAATAGCTGATGACTTTTTAGATTTTATAAAAGATAAAAGATTGATTATTCATAATGCAGAGTTTGATTTATCACATTTGAATAATGAATTGAAGATTTTGGGAAAAGATGAAATTAAAAATGACATTGTAGATACATTAGTTTTAGCAAGAGATAAATTTCCAGGCTCTTCTATAAGTCTAGATGCATTGTGCAAAAGGTATAGAATAGATAATACTAAAAGAACTCTTCATACAGCGCTAATAGATTGTGATTTGCTTGCTAAAGTTTACATAAATTTAATTGGTCAAAAAGAGCCTACTCTTAACTTTAAAAATCAAGATCCACAAATCACAAAAAATTTGAGTAAGGAAATTTCATATTATAAAAAAGTTGTTGTTCCTTCCAAGCAAGAGCTGGATGATCACTCAATTTATTTGAAAAATAATCTTAAAAAGAATTTTTTTTAATTAAGCCTGTCATTATATAATTTAACAAAATCAATTTTTTTATCCAATTTGACTTCTGGATGACCAGAGTTGTGCATTAAGTTTAAAAATGCTTTTTCTAGATCTGGATAAATTTTTGATGGAACATCACACAATATAATTTTTTCTAAATCTTTCTTTTCTTTAATATCCTCATTTAATTGTATGACTGTTGTATAAACAATTTCGTAATAGGATTTTTTTTCATTTGGCTCTTTGTCCTCAAATTTTAAAGTAGTATTAATTTCAATTAATTTATTTTTGAGTGCTTTTGAATTAATATCTATATTTAATTGATATTTTGAAATATTTTCTTTAACAAACAAATAAGTTTCAATATCAGATGTTTCGCTCGACGCGTCTTTTATAAATTTAGCTAGAATTTTAAATTTTTCTGTCATCATCCTCTTCTATATCCTCAAATTCCCCTTCAATATAATTATTTTTTTCTTTTTCCTCTTTCTTAAATTTATTTGATAATTGGCCAAAAAATAATTTTCTCGTTAAAGGAAATATGATTAAAAAACCCAAAAGATCAGTTGCAAATCCTGGAATTATTAAAAGTAAAGCACCAAACGCTATGGCTGCACCAGAAATCATTTCATATGCTGGTGTTTTATTTTTTATCATCTGAGAAAACCCAGACTTGAGAGTATTTAATCCTTCATATCTTGCGTAAAGAATTCCAGTCGCAGCAGTAAAGAAAATTAATAGAATTGTATTCAAAGCGCCTATTTGTGACCCAATTTTTATAAAAAGATAAATTTCTATTATTGGAACTAAAATAATAGATAAAATAAGTGTGTTCATTTGTCTTTAATGTAATTGTTGGTTGAAATTAATCAACAGAGTAATTATTATCTTATTATGAACTATAGCTTTGAATACATAGATATAATCTTGTTAGCAATGATTGCTGGCTTCATATTCCTTAGACTTAGAGGAATTTTGGGAAAAAGAACCGGATATGAAGGAAAAACTCCACCACAATTTCAAGAGGTTATAAAAAACATCAATATTGAAAAACAAGTTAAACAAAATGATAAATTTGATGATGCATCAAAAGAAGAGTTTTTAAAAGGTGCAAAAATTGCTTATGAAACAATTATTACCGACTTTAGTGATAATGATAATAAATTAACAACAAGCAAGCCACTTTTAAGCAAAAAAATTTATGACCAATTTAATGAAGCACTTAAAGAAAGAAATTCCAAAGGTCATTATGCGGAGATCACATTTATAGGTATAAATTCGGCTCTTATAAAAGAGCATAAAAAAACAAACAATATCTTGCAAGTAACAGTAGACTTTGTTGGTGAAGTAATTACTTGTATTAAAGATAGAGAAAAAAAAATAATCTCAGGAGATCCAGAAAAAATTAAAAAAATTTATGATACATGGACTTTTTCAAGAGATACAAAATCAAACAACCCAAACTGGCAACTAGTAGATATACTTACATAATTGAATAGTAAGATTTCAAATAAAGACAAAAAAGACTGGGAAGAGTTTTTAACTAGTGATGATACTTTGCCTAACAAAGACGTGGATTCTTCAAAAAAAAAAATTTTAAAAATAAGAACGTGTGACTTACATGGATATTCATTAGATGAAGCAAATAATAAGGTTAGGAAGTTGATAAATGATTCTTTTGAAAATGGAGTTAATAAATTGATTATTGTAACAGGAAAAGGATTACACTCTGAGAATGATAAAGATCCATATATTTCGAAAGAATTTGGTATTTTAAAATACTCAGTTCCAGAATTTATAAAAAATAACGTAGAACTTATGAAAAAAATTAATGATATAAAAGAGGCGAGCATCCAAGATGGAGGAAGTGGTGCTTTTTATATATATTTGAAAAAAAATTTTACAAAATAAATTTCGATAAGTCAGTATCTTTAACTAAATTATCAAGATTTTTATTGATATAATCTTTGTTAATAATAATTTTTTCACCAGCACGATCTGTTGCGGTAAAACTAATTTCATCTAAAATCTTTTCAATAATTGTATGTAATCTTCTTGCACCAATATTTTCTACTGTAGTATTTACTTCCGAAGCTATACTTGCTATTGCATCAATTCCATCTTCAGAAAACTCAAGATCAACTTTCTCAGTTTTTAACAACGCCACATACTGTTTTATTAAACTGAAATCTGGCTCTCTCAAAATTCTTTTGAAATCTTCACTAGTCAAAGCTTCTAGTTCAACTCTAATTGGTAGTCTTCCTTGTAATTCGGGAAGTAAATCTGAAGGTTTTGCTAATTGAAAAGCACCTGAAGCAATAAATAAAATATGATCAGTTTTTATTGGTCCGTATTTCGTATTAACAGTCGTTCCTTCGATTAAAGGTAATAAATCTCTTTGCACACCTTCTCTTGATACATCACCACCAACTCTATCTGTTCTTCCTGAGATTTTGTCAATTTCATCTAAGAAAACTATACCATTGTTTTCAGTAGATATTTTTGCAGCTTTAATAATCTTATCTTGTTCGATTAATTTATCTGACTCGTCATTTATTAATATTTCGTGAGACTCTTTTACTGTCATTTTTTTCTTTTTCTCTTTGTTGCCCATTGATTTTCCAAGCATTTCTCCAATATTAATCATTCCTACATTGGCACCTGGCATCCCTGGTATCTCAAAAGATGTATTGCTTCCTCCAGCATTACTTACAGCGATTTCAATTTCATTATTGTCTAGATCACCATCTCTAAGTCTTTTTCTAAAACTTTCTCTTGTCGCAAGACTTGCTTTTTTTCCGACCAAAGCATCTAAAACTTTTTCCTCAGCTAACTTTTGTGCTTGAGCATAAACTTCTTTTCTTTTTTTCACTTTTTCCATTGAAATAGCAATCTCAATCAAATCTCTTACAATTTGTTCTACATCTCTTCCAACGTATCCCACCTCTGTAAATCTTGTAGCCTCTACTTTTACAAATGGTGCTTCAGCTAATTTTGATAGTCTTCTTGATATTTCTGTTTTACCAACACCTGTTGGTCCAATCATTAGAATGTTTTTTGGTAAAACTTCATTCTTCATTTCACCTGTTAAAGCTTGTCTTCTCCATCGGTTTCTAAGTGCAACCGCAACAGCTTTTTTTGCTTTATTTTGACCAACTACAAATCGATCTAGCTCAGAAACAATTTCTCTTGGCGATAGTGAACTTACAAGGTTTTCATCTTCCTTATTATTCTTATCTTTTGGTACTAAAGGTGTAACGTTTGATTTTTCCATTATATTTTTTCAATTTTAATATTGTTATTTGTAAAAACACAAATTTCTGATGCAACTTCAATTGATTTTTTTGCAACTTGTTCTGCACTCATATCCGTGCCCATTAAAACTTTTCCTGCCGCTAAAGCATAATTTCCACCAGAACCAATACCTATAACGTCACCTTCTGGCTCCAAAACATCGCCTGTACCAGAAATGATATAACTATTTTCTTTATCACCAATTGCCATTAAAGCTTCGAGTCTTCTTAAATATTTATCTGTTCGCCAATCTTTTGCTAATTCAACTGCTGCTCTTGATAAGTTACCAGCATGTTTTTCTATTTTAGCTTCTAATCTTTCAAATAAAGTTAATGCGTCAGCAGTTGATCCAGCAAAACCTGCAACTACGTCTCTTTTTTCAATTTTTCTTACTTTTGATGCTGTGCTTTTCACAACAGTATTACCCATGCTTACCTGCCCATCGCCAGCAACAACTACTTCATTATTTTTTCTAACTAATACAATCGTTGTCATAGCTTATAAATGGATATTAAATCTAATAGTTCAAGGCCAGGTTTAGTATTATTGCCATATTTGGATAATATATGTATACCTCTTTTTTAAATATGACGCGTAAAGGAAAAATTAGTAGAAAAACAAAAGAGACTAGTATCAGTGTTGATCTAAACATTGATGGTAAAGGTAAATACAAAATTGACACAGGAATAGGTTTTCTAAATCATATGCTTGAACAATTATCGAAACATTCCTCAATAGACATGAGCATCAAAGCTAAGGGAGACACACATATTGATCTGCATCACACAACAGAAGATACAGGGATCGCAATAGGTGAAGCATTAAAAAAAGCATTAAAAAAATCTATTGGTATAAGGAGATATGCTCATGCTATGATTCCTATGGATGAAACTTTATCGCGTGTTGCAATTGATATTTCAAACAGGCCATATTTAATTTGGAAAGTTAATCTTAAAGTTGAAAAACTTGGAGAGATGGATACAGAACTTTTTAAAGAATGGTTTCAAGCTTTTTCACAAGCAGCTGGAATTACTTTACACGTTGAAAATATATATGGCGATAATAGTCACCACATTATCGAATCTTGCTTTAAAGGATTAGCAAGATCATTAAGAACCGCATTAGAGATAGACCCTAGGAATAAAAAATCAATTCCGTCTACAAAAGGTTCTTTATAAAATTAAATGAACGTCACAATTGTTGATTATAATTCGGGCAATATAAGTTCGGTAATAAACTCTTTTAAAGAAGTTGCTAAAGACAAAGTAAATATAGAGGTAACTTCAGATTTAGAAAAAATTAGATCAAGTGATAAATTAGTTTTACCAGGGCAGGGCTCATTTAAAAGCTGCATAGATGCTTTAAAGAAGATAAATGGTCTCACAGATACTTTAAGTGAATTTGCAATAAATAACAAAAAACCCCTATTAGGAATTTGTGTTGGATTACAAATGTTTGCCGATATCGGTTATGAGGAAATTGAAACAAAAGGTTTGGGCTGGATCTCGGGTAAAGTATCAAAAATTAATAATCAAAATGGAAAATATAAACTTCCTCACATTGGCTGGAATGAAATTAGTATTGTAAAAGATAGTAAGATTTTTAATAATATCAAAAATAAATCTCATATGTATTTTGTTCACAGTTATGAATTTATTCCAAAAGATAAAAATGTAATTTCAGCTACAACAGATTATTCATCAAATATTGTTTGTTCTGTAGAAAAAGAAAATATATTTGGCACTCAATTTCATCCAGAGAAGAGTGATAAGATAGGTCTTAAAATAATTGATAACTTTATAAATTTATAAATGAAAATATTTCCTGCAATAGATATTATAGATAAGAAGTGTGTTAGATTAATTAAAGGAGACTTTGATAAGAAAACTGAATATGAAATTTCTCCAGTAGAACAAGCAAAAAAATATAAAGACCATGGATTTAAAAATTTACATATTGTTGATCTTGATGGAGCCCTAACTGGTGAAACAGTTAATTTGGATATTATTCAGGATATTGTTGATAAATTTGACTTAGAAATTGAGATAGGTGGTGGAATTAGAAATCTTGATAGTATTCAAAAATATATTGATGCTGGTGTCGAGAAAGTAATTTTAGGAAGTGCTGCTATTAAAGATAAAAATTTTTTAAAAGATTCGTGTGAAAAATTTCCAAATAAAATTGCTCTTGGTTTAGATGCTAAAGATGGGTATTTGTCAGTATCTGGATGGAAAGAAAGTTCTAATCAATTGACTTTAGATTATTTAAAAGAGGTAAACGACTATGGTATTAGTAGATTGATTTTTACTGATATTAATAGGGATGGTATGAAACAAAGTCCGAATTTTGATGAAACATTAAAAGTTGCTGAGTTTTCAAATTTTCCTGTGGTTATATCTGGCGGGGTCTCATCAATAGGCGACATTAAAAAAGCAAAGAGTTTAAAAAATATTGAGGGTATAATAGTAGGTAAAGCTATTTACGATGGCGATATTAAGTTAGAAGAATTAGTAAAAGAAGATGCTTAAAAATAGAATAATTCCTTGTTTAGACGTAAAGAATGGTCGTGTTGTTAAAGGTATTAATTTTGTTGATCTAAAAGATGCAGGGGATCCTGTTGAACAAGCAAAAATTTATAATGATGGTGGTGCTGATGAAATTTGTTTTCTAGATATTACTGCATCTAATGAAAATAGAGATACTATTTATAATGTTGTAAAGAAAACTTCAAAAAAATGCTTTGTACCTTTGACTGTAGGAGGTGGTATTAAAAGTGTTGAAGATATAAACAAATTACTTAGTTGTGGTGCTGATAAGGTATCAATAAATACTGCAGCTGTAGAAAATTCAAAAGTTGTTGTTGATAGCTCAAGAAAGTTTGGATCCCAGTGTATTGTTGTTGCAATTGATGCAAAAAAGAATGGAGATAAATGGGAAATATTTACTCATGGAGGAAGAAACAACAGTGGTATTGATGTTTTAGAATACTCAAAACAAATGGAAGAAAATGGTGCAGGTGAGTTGCTAGTAACCTCGATGGACAGAGACGGAACACAGGTCGGTTATGATATTGATTTAATGTCAAAAATTTCATCTCAAGTAAATATTCCAGTAATTGCATCAGGTGGCGTAGGGACTTTAGATCATCTAGTTGAAGGAATTAAATTAGGCAAGGCGAGCGCAGTTCTGGCCGCATCTATATTTCATTATGGAAAACATTCAGTAAAAGAAGCCAAGGAATATTTGGACTCAAAAGGAATACCTGTTAGAATTTGATATGCTTAATACTTTAGAGAGTTTAATTAACCTAGCTAGAGAGAGAAAAAAATCACCGGTAGAGGGCTCTTATACAAATAAATTACTCAGTGATAAATCTCTCAGTAAAGCAAAAGTTTTAGAGGAAATTAAAGAATTAATTGAAGCAGTAGAGAAAGATACAAATAAAATTCATGAAGCAGCAGATGTTTTTTACCATTTGATTATGTATCTTGAGGCTAATAATATTAAAATTGAGGATGTAGTTACTGAGCTTGATAAAAGAAAGAAATGAAATACGACGACAACAATATTTTTGCAAAAATTTTAAAGGGCGAAATACCTTGTAAAAAGATTTATGAAGATGAATTTGTATTATCATTTCATGATATTAACCCTCAAAAAAAGATTCATGCATTAGTTATTCCCAAAGGAAAATTTGTAGATCTTGATGATTTTAGTGAAAAAGCATCACCTGATGAAATGGTTGGATTATTAAAAGGTATCAATATTGTTGCAAAAAAATTGGGTATATCAGTTGATACAGGCAAAGGTTACAGAGCATTAGCAAACATCAGTGAACATGGAGGCCAAGAAGTACCTCATTTACACTTTCATTTATTTGGAGGTGAAAGAGTTGGCAAAATGGTTGAGTGAAAAAAGAAATTGAAAGAAATTATTTAGAAATTAGCTCTATAGCAGATTTGAAAGACTCAAATACTTCTTCAAATGGCAATTTGGTAGAAATTATAGATCCAGCTGATTTTCAGATAAATAAATTCTTTTATAAAAATGTTGGCAAGAAACATAATTGGGTTGATCGTTTAGCGTGGACCGAAGAACAGTGGATAAAATATGCATCAGATGCAAAAGTTAAAACCTATGTTTTAAAAATAAACGAGGACTTAGCTGGTTATTTTGAATTAATCTTGCATTTAGAAAAAAAAGAGGTCGAAATTGCATATCTTGGATTACTTGAGGAATACCAAAACAAAAAGTTAGGCTCTTATCTTTTATCTTCAGCAATAAAAAATTCATTTCGAGAGAAAGCAAATAGGGTATGGGTACATACCTGTTCTCTTGATCATAAAAATGCTCTTCGTAATTATATTGCTCGTGGTATGAAGATTTTTAAAAAAGAGACTATATCAATTTGATCAATTTCTTTCTGGAAGAACAAATAAATTTTTATTTAATTTTTGGTTTTTAATGATCGTAGAGAGATAAGTTATACTGAGGTTTTGATAAATATCGACCGTTTGCCAACCAATTAAGTTGAATGTTTTTCTATCGAAAAAAAGATTTATTTCATTTTCATTCTCGAAAAAATTGTAATTGATAAATTTTCCATCAATAATTCTCTCTTCCAAATTAGTTATTTTCGAAATTAAAAAATTTTTGTTTAATATGGTATCTAACGGAGTATTTTTTAGAGGATAAAGATAGTAGCTACTTAATGTTTTGATTACTAACGATTTTCCATTTGAGACTAGAATCTTTTTATTTCCTAAATTATACTTACAATAGATCTTTTTAGGGTATTTAATCGAACAATTACCAGTCTCAATTTTTCCATTTATATTTTGCTCAAATTCGAAGCTTATATTTTCTACATTTTGCAGTTTTTCAATTATATTTTTTTTGATTGATGATTGAGCTTCATAAGCAAAAAAAACAAAAATTAAAATTAAAAAAAAATTTTTCATTAAAGGACATCACGTTTGCCTACATGATTTGCTTTGCTTACAATTCCTTCCGCTTCCATCATGTCTATTATTCTTGCAGCACGGTTATATCCAATTTGAAGCTTTCTTTGTAAGAAAGATGTTGATGCTTTGCCCTCAGATTTAATCATATCAACCGCAACTTGATAAAGTTCATCTTTATCACCTTGGTTTTTTGAATTCTCGCTTATCTCTTTTTCATCTGCAAAATTTAAAATTTCATCTACGTAATCAGGTTCTTGCTGTGATCTTAAAAAACTATTAATTTTTTCTATTTCATTATCTGATACAAAAGGTGCATGAATTCTAATAATCTTATTAGCAGAAGACATGTAGAGCATGTCACCTTTTCCAAGTAATTGTTCAGCTCCTTGTTCTCCCAAGATTGTTCTACTGTCAATTTTAGACGTAACTTGAAATGAAATTCGTGTTGGAAAATTTGCTTTAATTGTACCAGTTATTACGTCTACACTTGGTCTTTGAGTCGCCATAATAATATGAATTCCCGCTGCTCTAGCCATTTGAGATAATTTTTGAATATAGTTTTCAATTTCCTTTCCAGCAACCAACATTAAGTCTGACATTTCGTCAACTACAACAACAATGTAAGGCATTGGTAATTTATGTTTCATATTGTATCCATCGATATTCCTCACACCTTCCTTTGTCATTAACCTGTATCGGCTTTCCATTTCTTTAACTACCCAACCCAAAACAGAAGCAGCTTTTTTCGCCTCAGTTATCACAGGACATAGCAAATGTGGAACTCCTTCATAAGTTGAGAGTTCTAACATTTTTGGGTCTATTAAAATAAATTTACATTTTTCTGGACTATGTCTGAAGAGCAAAGATAATATAATTGTGTTTATACAAACCGATTTTCCAGATCCAGTCGTTCCCGCAATAAGAAGATGAGGCATTGATGATAAATCACCAACAATTGGTATACCAGAAATATTTTTCCCCAAAGCTATTGGTAATTTGATCTCTCTCTTTTTGAAATCTGGATTATTGATTATTTCACTTAAGTAAACGTTCTCTCTTGATAAATTTGGCAATTCAATACCGACAGTATTACTCCCAGGGATAGTTGAAATCCGAGCTGACTCAGAGCTTGTATTTCTAGCTATATCGTCTGATAGATTGACTATCTTAGAAACTTTTACTCCAGCCGCTGGTTCAAACTCATTTAAAGTTACAACAGGACCATGACTTACTTTTTTGATATTTCCACTGACACCAAAATCTAAAAGTATTTTTTCTAAAAATTTAGGGTCGTTGTTTTCATTTATATTGGAACTGCTCCTCTCTTTTTTTGATGGTGTTTTTAGTAAATCAATAGATGGAATTATAAACTTAGTTTTATTTACCGTTTGATTTGAATCAGTTTTAATAAATGGTAAATCTTCTTGGATAAGGTTTTTAATTTCGTCTTGAGGAATATA
The DNA here is from genome assembly GCA_902572005.1 of uncultured Pelagibacteraceae bacterium. GTDB lineage: Bacteria > Pseudomonadota > Alphaproteobacteria > Pelagibacterales > Pelagibacteraceae > Pelagibacter. Next base: position 44,338 of record CACGEC010000001.1, read on the forward strand.
TTCACTAATCACCTCATTTTTATTGGTATAATTTTTATTTTCTTTTTTAAAAAAAATCTCAAATATCTTTTTCAAAGATGAAAAGAAGTTTCTGATATTAAAATTAATACTTATTAGAAATATGATTATGATTAATACAATAAAAGCATAGAAGAAAATATTTTCATAAAGAGAAATAAATTGATTAAGAAAGGTTTCATTAAGAAAATTACCAACAAAACCTCCATTACCGTTAATGTACAAAGAAAATGCGTCTTGATAAAAAAAGCTTAAAAATAAAGAACTAATTAAAGTATAAATTACTATTAAAAAAGTATTTTCGACCAGTAAAAATATTTCTTTCTTCCTGAAAATATTGATCCCTGTAAAAAAAAACGTAAAAGATATTAAAAAAGAAACTAAGCCTATAGACTGAAAAAAGAGATCAGATATATAGCTTCCCTGAAATCCCAGAAAATTTTTTATTTCTGTGTTGTCAGGAAAAATAAAATTTGGATCTGAAGAAGAGTAAGAAATTAGAGCCACAAAAAGTAAAACTCCAAAACAAGAAACCAAAATACCAATTATTTCAATTAATCGATTAATGACAAAAATTAATACTGAATTTGCTAGTTTTTTTATATCCATATTTGATGAATCAAATTTACCACTTTGTATCATCTAATTTTTGTTGTTAAAATTAAAATTATTATGAAAGTTTCTATACTTGGCAATGGCTTGACCAGTTTAACTTTAGCTAAAGCATTGGTTAATCTTGATATTAATGTTGATATTTTTTCTGAGAAAAAAATCACAAAATATAGTAAAATTCAGACTCTTGGTATTTCAAAAACGAATATCGATTTCTTCAATGAATGTATCCTAGATATAAAAAGTTTATTATGGGATATTGAAAAGATTGAGATTTTTAGCGAAAAATTAAATGATGAAAAAATATTAAATTTTCAAAAAAAAAATAAATATCTTTTCTCTATAGTAAGAAATTCTGATTTATATAATCGTTTATTTATTAATTTAAAAAAAAATAAACTAGTTAAATTCAAAAAAAATGTTAGCCATCAAAAATTATTAGAATCTAATTACAAATTAATTTTTAATTGTGAGCCCAATAATTTTATTACGAAAAGATTTTTTTATAAGAAACTTAAAAAAAATTATAACAGTTTTGCTCACATTACTACTTTTAATCATAAGCCATTAAATAACAATCATGTAGCTTCTCAAGTATTTACCAAAAAAGGTCCACTCGCTTTTTTACCTATATCAAAAAAAGAGACTTCAATTGTTTATTCGATAAAAGGAAAAAACAATGAAAATTTAATTCACTTAATTAATAAACATAATACAAAATATAAGATTTTAAAAATAAATGATTTTTCATGTTTTAAATTGGAATCTTCAAATTTAAGAACTTATTATTATAAAAATATAATAGCTTTCGGTGACCTTTTGCATAAAATCCATCCTCTTGCTGGACAAGGCTTTAACATGACAATCAGGGATATTAAAGAAGTATGTAAGTTAATTCAATCAAGAAAGGAATGTGGACTTGACTTAGATATTTCTATTTGTTCAGATTTTGAAAAAAATACTAAAGATAAAAATTACCTTTTTTCAAATGGAATAGATTTAATTTATGAATTTTTTAATTTTGAGAGTAAAATTAATAATAATATTTTAAGCAAGTCTTTAAAATTTTTAGGAAAAAACAAAGTTGTAAATAAATTTTTTATCAAATTTGCTGATACAGGAATAAAAGCTTAAAACTTAAAACTATTGTATTGTTGTATTATTGTATTGATCAAATGAGTATGTAGTTAATATTTCTGAAATTTTTGTCTTTCGTGCATTTAAATTTTTTGCTTCTAACAAAACTTGTTTTTCCTCAATAGTAAAAGGTGAAGCCATGGCAAGTGCATTAATAGTTTCATCTAAGCTTTGTTTTTCTAAAGCTTTCCAATTAATTATAAAACCTCTTTTTTCAAATAGAGATTTAAGATCTTTAAAAATTAATTCTAAATCAGAAAATTTGATGTCCTCTTTTTTACTTTCAAGATCATCATAAAAATTTTCAAATTTTATCTCGCACTCTCTATATTTTTTATCTGATTTAATCTCATTAACTATTTTAAATCTTATTATTCCCTTTAACTCAATAAGATATCTTGCATCTTCTGTTTCCTTGAAGCTTGTTATTTTTCCCATACATCCAATTTCATGCAGCTGCGGTGTACTTTCACCACTTTCTTGAGAGGCTCTTGGCTGTATCATTCCTACTAATTTGTTGGATTTCATACTATCATTAATCATATCAATGTATCTTGGCTCAAAAATATTTAATGGAACCGTAGTCTTTGGAAAAATTATAAAGTTACTTAGTGGAAATACTGCAAGCTTTTTTGGTAAATTATCTTTTTTCATAATATCAAAAATATATCATATTTAATATTGCTTGAATTAAAAAAAATGTCTAATTATACTGTTTTTATAAGCGGGCATAGCTCAGTGGTAGAGCGTCTCGTTGCCAACGAGAAGGTCGAGGGTTCGACCCCCTTTGCCCGCTCCAAATTATGAGTGATTTACTTAATAAAAAATGTGCTCCATGTGAAGGCGGTGTTTTGCCTTTTGATATAACTGAAATTCACAAGTATCAAAAAAAAGTTGATGGCTGGGATATTATCAAAAACAAAGAAAATATTTATTGTTTAGAAAAAAAATTTATTTTTAAAAATTTCGTAGAAAGTCAAAACTTTGTAAATGAAGTTGGCAAATTGTCTGAAGAGGAGGGGCATCATCCAGATATTTTATTTGGCTGGGGGTACGCAAAAATAAATATCACAACCCACTCTATAGAAGGTTTATCTGAGAATGATTTTATTTTAGCTGCAAAGATTGATAAAAAAATTAATGTCTAAAATGTCTTGTTTTGGAAAAAATTAAAACAGTTTCTGTGTCATTTGCAAATTTAATAATTTCTTTATCTCTAATTGATCCTGCTGGCTGAACGACGGTAGTTATTCCTGATTGAACAAGCTGTTCAATACCATCTACAAAGGGGAAAAAAGCATCTGATGCTGCTACAATATCATTTTTTGTTTTTGAAAATTTTTTCATCTTACTGATTGCTATTTTGCAACTATCAAGTCTACTTGGTTGTCCAGACCCAATACCTACTGTAGATTTTTCACTTGCAAGAACAATAGCATTTGATTTTACATAACGACTTAAATTAAAGGCAAAAATACTATTTTCAAATTGTGACTTATTTGGCTTTTTCTTTGATACAACCTTAAAATCTTTTTTTGTAAAAATTTGTCTATCTTCAGTCTGGACTAAAATTGAATTATTGACAGAATTAAATTTGAAAATTTCATTTAATGTAAAATTTGAAGCATCAATAATTCTTAAATTTTTTTTTAATCTTAATATTTTTAAAGCACTTTCTTCAAATCCATTTGCAATTATAACTTCAAAAAAAATTTTATTTAATTCTATAGCCAAGTTTTTTTTTATTTTAAAATTACATGAAACAATACCGCCAAATGCACTTACGGGATCACAAGCCAAAGCATTTTTATAGCAATCTACATCGTTTTTAATGATAGATGCCCCACATGGATTTGCATGTTTTACAATTACAACACCTTGATTTTTGGGAAGAGATTTAGAAATTGTTAATGCAGAAAAAATATCGTTATAATTGTTGTAGCTTAATTTTTTTCCATGAATTTGTTGAATATTGATATCTAAACCTTTTGAATAGATTGCACTTTCTTGATGTGGATTTTCTCCATATCTTAATTTTTCAATCAAATTTCCATAAATAATTTTTTTCTGAGGAAAAGAAATATCTAAGATCCTGTTAAAATAGTCTGAGATTACAGAGTCGTAATATGCTGTTTCAGAAAACGCTATTTGAGACATTTTTTTTCTAAAATCTAATGAGGTAGAACCTTTATATTTTATGAGCTGATGAATTAAATTTTTGTATTGTTCAGCAGATGTAATTACAGCTACATCATTATAATTTTTTGCAGCCGCTCTAACCATAGTTGGACCTCCTATATCTATATTTTCGATAATTTTCTCATGGTTTTTTGTTTGGTTTAAAGTTTGCTGAAAAGGATAAAAGTTGACAATAATTAGATCGATGTTTTCAAAATTGTTTGCTTTTAATTCTTTAAGATGTTTTTTGTTTTTTCTTTTACTAAGTATGCCAGCATAAATTTTGGGATGTAAAGTTTTTAGTCTTCCATCCAAAATTTCACTAAAGCCAGTAAAATCTGATACTTCGGTACATTTAAAACCTAATTTTTTAATTTTTTTATATGTTCCTCCTGAGCTGATTATTTTAACCTTATTCTTTTTTAATATTCGTAATATTGATGATAAATTATTTTTGTCAGATACAGAAATAAGAGCTGATTTAATTTTTTTTATCATATTTTTTTTATTTCCCATTTAATATTTTCTATCTGGTTATTAGAAATACCAGTGATGAAAATATTTTGGTTAGCAGTATATAAATTTTTATTACCGAAATATAAACCATTATCAATATTTATATCGTAATTTTCACATGTAAATTTCCATCCTTCATCTTCTAGCTGGATTAAAACTGTTTTTCCATCCTGAGTTTTCATTAATTTAACATCTGGCTCTACGTGAAATCTAATATCAAACTTATAATTGTGGTTTATTTTCTTTTTAATTATTTTATCTAAACCTATGAAAGTCATTAGTTCTGGGTAAAATTCTATTTCTCTTTCATGAATCGAGTTATATTTTTTGATATAACCATCATGTGACGCATTAATTTTCCAGTAATTTTTTTCAAAAATATAATTCTTTTTTATTATTTTTAATCCAGTTTTAATTAAAAAGTTGTCGTGAACTTTAGTAAATTTACATGATGAATTGTCATCGATAATAAGAGTATTTTGTGCTGCGGATGATTTTGATAATTGGTTTAACTCATTATCTTTTTTTTTGTAATAACCGCAATTACTTAGTAATTTTTTTCCATTAGTTATAATCTCAAAAGATAGTGTTCCAGACTGATAATCTTTTGTGTACCTCGGGTTTGGTGTTGATCCTACATCCATCGATAGACAAATTTTTTTATCTTTAAGAATTATGTAACCCCCAAATTCTTGATTTTCATTCTTAAATTTATAACCCAATCTTTTTAAATAATTATCAAAGTCAGAATTATTAGAAATATTATTTCCATTAAATAGAAAATTTGAAGGAGTATTGTTTTTAAAAAAAGCGTATCCTTGACCAAGATAGTAAATAGTTTCATCTATATGTTCTGGAATATTAACCCTTGACTCCTTGAACCATTCTCTAATTAGAATAAAATATTTTAGATAAAAAATTAATTGCTTTAAATTTCTTGATTTTGGGAACCCATAATTATCCAATGCAAGCTTTGATATTTTTTTTAGAAGAGTTGCTCCAAATGATAAATAATTTTTTTCATTTTGATAGCAAAGACCAACCAAAATAATTGACGCACAACCAATTAATTTATCATCAATCAAATCTGATTTATTAATTTCATTAATTAAATGGTTTGTTTGTTTTTGTATAATTTTATTAAAATCATCCCTATAGTTTTGATTACTTTCTTCGTAAGTGAGATTATGACAAGATAGCCAGGCGATGATTCTTTTTGCTGTTAAATCAAAATCCCAGCTTTTAAAACTATATTTTTCATTTTGATTAATCCAATTTGTAATTACCGATTGAGTTGTTTGTTTTGATGATTTTAAGTCTAAACTAAAAAACCAATAAAAACAGTTAAGGTTTTTAAATTCTTTTTCACTTAAATTGTTGTTTTTCCAAATTTCGTCTAAAGAAAAATCTTCAATTCTAATTTTTTTTTTTTGATACTTAATTAACGACGCGAGTAAGTGTGGACTAGGCTTATAAATAAATTCTTTATAATCAACATTTGATATTTTTTTGTCATAAAATTTTGAATTAAGATAAAATTTTTTTACTTGGGTAGAAATACTTAAAAAAAATCGATTTATATAAATCATGAAATTATTTTGATTTTAATAATTCAATATTTTTTTTAACATCTCCATTATTACTTTTAAAAATAGTAGTCCCAGAGACAAGGATATTGGCTCCCGCCTCTATTACTGTTTTAGCGTTATCAAAATTTATTCCACCATCTATTTCAATATCAAAGTTTAATCCTTTTTCCTTTTGAATTTTTTTTAATTCTTTGACTTTAGTGAGAACTTCTGGCATGAATTTTTGCCCGCCAAATCCAGGATTAACACTCATTATAAGTACCAAATCAATTTGTTCTAAAAAATCAATAATAGTGTCAATTTGAGTTCCAGGATTTAAAGACACTCCAACTTTCTTTTTTAATTCTTTTATTTTCAAAATTGATGATTTTAAATTATTTGTTGCCTCAGGATGAATTGTAATAATATCTGCCCCAGCATCAGAATAAGCCTCTATATAATCATGAACTGGTGAAATCATCAAATGCACATCAAACAATACAGAAGAGTGTTTTTTTAAAGCTTTGATAACTGGAGGCCCAATAGTTAAATTTGGAACAAAATGACCATCCATGACATCTACATGTATCATGTCAGCACCGCCCTCCTCTAATTTTCTTATTTCATTCCCTAATTGACTAAAATCAGCAGATAAAATTGAGGGTGAAATTTTTATTTTTTTCATTGATTACTAGATTTACTAGTATCAATTTTTAAAATTTAATTGAATTAAAAAATTGGTAAATTTGTCTCGAAATTTCACTTTCCAAAGGAAAAGATAGCATTCCCATTACAGAATAACCTAAAACCCATGGCATTAAGTAAAATCTTATCATAAAGAAAAACCACGCAACATACAAAGGTACTAGTGGTTGAATTATAAAAGTAGGGGTTAGTGGTTTGAATATTTTAAGTAAAGGGTTTGTGAATTTTACAAATACTCTCATAAAAAAAAATTGAGAATCTTCTTTTTGAAAGATGTTCATTGCTACTCTGCCAATCAGAGTCCACATAATTACACCAAAAATATAATCAATTATATAAACTAGAGGATGAAAATTGGCTGACATTTAAAATATATATTGGAAAAATTAAGAAATTAAAAGGGGCGAAATTAATCGCCCCTATTAAAAAGATTATTATTGTTTGCCAAGGATCGATCTACCAGATGGTACACGAACCTCATCAACCATTTTTTGCGTAGCAGCATTTGGTGCTGAAGTCATTAAACTTACAACAATCATAGCAACTAAGCTAACTGCTGAACCGAAGATACCAAACGTTAACTGTGTAATACCTAAGAATCCACTTCCGCCATTTCGTACCCAAATTAGGTAACCCATACCAGAAAGTAGACCTAAAGCCATACCAGCTATAGCACCTTCTCTGTTAGCTCTCTTCCACCATACACCAAGTACAAGTGGGAAGAACAATCCTGACATCGCAAAGTCAAAAGCCCAGATAACTGAACCTAAGATACCTTGGATTTCCATTGCCGCAATAGTTGCTCCAGCAAAACCAATTACTACAAGTAATACCCTTGCAACAACTAGTCTTTTTGCAGTCTCTGCTTTTGGATCAATGATCTTATAGTAAACATCATGTGAGATCGCATTAGCTATTGCTAGAATCAAACCATCAGCTGTTGACATGGCAGCAGCCATACCTCCAGCAGCAACTAGACCTGAGATTACGTATGGTAATCCAGCTATTTCTGGAGTTGCTAACACAACGGCTTTACCACCCATGAAAAACTCATTTAACTCAAGAGTTCCATTTCCGTTAAAGTCGCTTACAAACATTAAGTTTGCTTGGTTCCAGTTTTGATACCAATCTATCGCTTGAACTTCTGCAATTGATTTACCGATAATACCAGTTGGTAATGACGGATCAATCAATGACAATTTAGATAATGTCGCTAACATTGGAGCAGAAGAATAAAGTAGGAAGATAAAGAATAATGACCAACCTACTGATTTTCTAGCTGCTTTTACACTTGGAGTAGTGAAATATCTCATCATAACGTGAGGCAATGAAGCTGTTCCCATCATCATCGCTAGCGCTAATGAAATAAATGCCCACGGTGTAGCGTTAACCGCTGAGTGAGCTTTAGTTATTCCAGCTAATCCTTTTGGTACATTCGCAAGATCAGCAGCAGAGTTTTTCACAAAACCAAACTGTTGCTCTAATTCACCAATTCTAGCTACCTCATCAGCTAACATAAAGTGTGGGAAGAAACCCGCACCCATTTTGTTACTGATCCAGAATACTGGTAATAAGTAAGCTATGATTAGTACGATATATTGAGCTACCTGTGTCCAAGTTACTCCTCTCATACCACCTAACATTGAACATAATAAGATACTTACTAATCCAACGTATACAGCGTATTGAAATGGAATATCAAGTGCAACAGATGCAATTGTACCTGTAGCGTTAATTTGTGCAGTCACATAGGTAAATGAAGCAACAGTTAAAACTACTACTGCAAGAAACCTTGTTAAATTACCACCGTATCTTGTACCAATAAAATCTGGAACTGTGTAACAGCCAAATTTTCTTAAGTATGGTGCTAATAAAGATGCAACTAATACATATCCACCAGTCCAACCTACAAGTAGTGCCATATATCCGTAACCTTTGAAGTAAATACCACCTGCCATTGCAACGAATGATGCTCCTGACATCCAGTCAGCAGCAGTGGCCATTCCGTTGAATACGGTTGGTACTTGCCTTCCAGCTACGTAATACGCATCAGCTTGAGCTGTACGTGATAGATAACCAATTATAGCATAGATGGCTACTGTGAAGGCAACGAAACAAATACCAATTGTTTTCGCTGTCATACCCATCTGCTCTCCAATTGACATAATGATTATGAAACCTAAAAATCCACCTGTGTAGATTCCATAAACTTTAGGCAAATTGTCTATAAAATTACCTTTCATCATTAGTCATCCCCTCTTTCTGAAAAGCCGAACTCTTCATCAATTTTCTCTTGTCTATTCGCAAACCAGAAAATTAGGATTACGAAAATTCCAAGAGAACCCTGACAAGTGAACCAATAAGTTAAAGGATAACCAAATGGTCCTCCAACTTCGTTCATTTCAGCTCCAAATAAGAAGATGCCAATTGAGAATACAAACCAAATTGCTAAAGTCATCATCAGCAATCCCCTGGTTTTTTCCCAGTGTTGTTCTTGTTTTGACATTTATACCTCTCTCTTTTTAGTTATAACTGGCGAAAACCATAACCATTATGGAGGAGATTTAAAGTGTTAAAATTGTACAAAAAAGTTGGTTTTTTGAGGTATAAATAAGTGAATCTTAAGCTTTTATGGCAAAATACAAATTAACATGGAGGGATCTATCCTTAAAGGATTTTAAGATTTATCTTTTTTCACTTTTCAAAGCTTTTGTTCCTAAAAGTAAAATTAGCAATTTAGATGATCTCGAGAGCTTCATTCAAACAAAATCTGCATGGGTAAGTCAAGTAACTCTTTATGGATATTTAAAAACCAGAATGGGAACTAGATATGTTTTACATTTTGAAAATGATGAATTTATGAAATCCGTTAATTTAGCAAAATGGAATATCTACGCGGTTGCTTTGCAAGACCTAACATTTTTTACTTTCTCATATTTAAAAGTTAATTTTAATTATCTAGATTTAGATAAAGCGAAGGAAATTTTTTTAAAAATTCTTGATGATGAAATAACAAATAAAATGCCTCTTGATATAGTTGAAGTTTCAAAAAAAGATTTTCTTAATAGACTTGAAAATATTAATTGGGAAACTTATTATAAAGATTTACCCTTCAACTCAAGCGCCCTATCATTATATAAGTGGGCTCCGATTGCCGATGAATTGAAAACCTTAGATCGTAAAATCGTATTGAACTCTGTTATTTTAAAATGGGATGTTGTAAAAAAAGAATTTGGCGAAAGATTAAAATTTTAAATATTTTTTCTATTTTCAACTAAACTTTTCACAACACCTGGATCAGCTAAAGTGGTTGTATCTCCAAGTTGATCATGTTCATTAGCTGCAATTTTTCTCAAAATTCTTCTCATAATTTTTCCCGATCTTGTTTTTGGAAGACCAGGTGAAAAATGAATAAGGTCAGGAGTAGCCAAAGGGCCAATTTGTTTTCTTACCCAAAGTTTTAAATCTCTCTCTAGCTCACCGGATTCAGCTTCACCAGCATTTAAAGTTACATAACAATACAAACCATTACCTTTGATATCGTGTGGATAACCAACTACAGCTGCTTCAGCAACTTTCGGATGAGCTACAAATGCACTTTCAATTTCAGCTGTTCCAAGGTTATGCCCAGAAACAATAATTACATCATCGACTCTTCCTGTAATCCAATAATATCCGTCTTTATCTCTTTTGCATCCATCACCAGTAAAATATTTTCCATCAAATTGAGAAAAGTAAGTATCAATAAATCTTTGGTGATCTCCGTACACAGTTCTCATTTGTCCTGGCCAAGATTGTGAAATACAAAGTCTGCCTTCACCTGCACCTTTAATCTCTTTACCATCTTTATCTACTAAAACTGGTTTAATTCCGTAAAAAGGTTTTGTAGCTGATCCAGGTTTCAATGGAATAGCTCCAGTTTGAGGAGCAATTAAAATTCCACCAGTTTCAGTTTGCCACCAAGTATCAACTATTGGACATTTTGAATTACCTACCGTTTTGTAATACCACATCCATGCCTCAGGATTAATTGGTTCCCCGACTGTTCCTAATAATTTTAAAGTTTTTCTAGAAGTTTTATTTACAGGATCATCACCTTCCCTCATTAGTGCTCTAATAGCAGTAGGTGCGGTATAGAAAGTATTAACTTTAAATTTATCTACAATTTCCCACCATCTAGAGCTGTCAGGATAATTTGGCACTCCCTCAAACATAATTGTAGTTGCCCCATTTGATAGTGGTCCATAAATTATATAACTATGGCCAGTTACCCATCCAATATCAGCTGTGCACCAATAAATATCTTTCGGTTTATAATTAAAAATATATTGATGAGTCATTGAGGCATAAACCATGTAGCCACCAGTGGTATGCAAAACACCTTTGGGTTTCCCAGTAGAGCCAGAAGTATAAAGTATGAAAAGCGGGTCCTCAGCATTCATCTCCTCTGGTTCACAATAACTAGATACATCTTTTATAAGTTCATGATACCAAACATCTCTTTCATTGTTCCAATAGACATAATTCCCAGTTCGTTTTACAACAATGCATTTTTTAACATTAGGACAATTTGTTAAAGCTTCATCTGTAGTTGCTTTTAATGGAATTGTTTTTCCTCCTCTAACCCCCTCATCGGCTGTAATAATGTACTCTGATTTGCAATCATTGACTCTCCCCGAAATAGATTCTGCTGAGAAACCTCCAAAAATTATTGAATGAATTGCCCCTATTCTAGCACAAGCTAACATTAATATTGCTAACTCAGGAATCATTGTTAAATAAATAGTAACTCTATCACCTTTTTTTATTCCAATTTTTTTTAATCCGTTTGCTGCTTTAGAAACTTTCTGGTGAAGTTGTTTATAAGATATTTTTTGACTATCTTTTGGATCATCTCCAACCCAAATTATTGCAGTTTTATCTTTTTTATCTTTGAGATGTCTGTCAATACAATTAGCCGACGCATTAAGTGTTCCGTCTTCATACCATTTGATTCTAACCTCACTATTACTATATTTAACATCCTTAATTTTTTTATAAGGTTTTATCCAGGTAATTCTTTTTCCCTCCTTTTTCCAAAAGGCATTATTATTCTTTATCGACTCGTTATATTTTTTTTGATATTGAGCCTTATTAGCAAGACTATTCTTAATCCATTCCTGCCTAGTTTTAAAAATTAATTCTGTTGATGATGATTTATTTGTTTTTTTATTTGATAAAGTTTTACTAAGATTTTTTCTTTTTTTGGGTGATTTTTTTTTAATTTTTTTTCTTTTTTTTATATGCTTCTTTTTAATTTTACTTCTTCTCTTTTTCGAAGATTTTCTTACTTTAGATTTTCTCTTTTTTTTTGGCATATTTTTAAATCTTACCCATTCTATTTAAAATTTTCCAGCTTTTAGAGTCTATGGGCATAACAGACAATCTACTTTGTTTTATTAAAGATAAGTGTTTTAATTGCTTGTTTTTCTTTATTTCTATAAGAGTTACAGGTTTTTCTAATTTTTTAAGAAACCTCATAGTTACTGCAACAAACCGACCAGATTGGTCTGTTTTATCTAAATAATACTCTTTAATGACTTCGACTATACCTACAATTTCTTTTCCAATGTTAGAATGGTAAAAAAAACATTGATCACCCTTTTTCATCGATTTCAAATTTTTTGCAGCTTGATAGTTTCTTACACCATCCCAAGGTGCACCTTTATTCCCAGATTTTTTTTGTTGATCAATTGACCAAACATCAGGCTCTGATTTCACTAACCAGTATTGCATCATAATTTCACCCCCGCTCCTTTCAAAAATGCAGCATTTTCATCTAGAGGCCATCTTGGTTTTGCAGGATAATCTAAATTATCAAATTTATTTAATTTAAATTTTTCTAATCCAACCATTGCAATCATTGCAGCATTATCTCCACAAAGATCCATTGGAGGAAATATACTCTGATAACTTTCCTCTAAACATAAATTTTTTAACATCGTTCTTATATTTTGGTTTGCAGCAACCCCACCAGCTACCACAAATATTTTTTTTTGAGGATTATTTTGTTTCTCAAATTCTTGAAATGCAATTTTAGTTTTTTTATAAAGTATTTCTTCAATTGTTTTTTGAAAAGATGCTGCAAGATCAAATTTTTCTTGATCAGTTTTAATGTTTTTCGTTATTCTTAAAATTGCAGTCTTAAGTCCTGCGAATGATAAATTACACCCCCCTTTGTTGAATATTGGTTTTGGTAAATCATATTTTTTGGGGTCTCCTTTCTTCGCCAGAATTTCGATTTGTGGTCCTCCTGGAAATTTTATTCCTAACAGTTTAGCAGTTTTATCAAAGGCTTCACCTAAAGCGTCATCAATAGTTGTGCCTAATCTTTTATATTTCCCTAAATCTTGCACATTTAAGAATTGTGAATGTCCTCCAGAAATTAATAAAAGTAAATAAGGATAATCAATTTTTGAATTAAGCTTAGGGCTTAATGCATGACCTTCTAAATGATTGATTGCAATGAAAGGTTTTTTTAAAGATGCAGCTAAAGCTTTTCCAAAACTTAATCCAACAGACAAACATACCACTAAACCTGGTCCTGCTGTTGCTGCTATTGCATCAATATCATCAACTTTACATCCACTATTGTCAATTGCTTTTTGAACTATCCAATCAATTTTTTCCATATGAGATCTGGCAGCTAGTTCAGGCACTACACCACCAAATTCTTTATGAATATCTACCTGGCTTGAAATAATATTAGACAAAATAACGGGTGATCCTTTTTCATTTTCAGTTATAAGGGATGCCGCAGTTTCATCACAACTAGATTCTATTCCGAGAATTAAGGGTTTTTTACTCATTCAAATAGTTTCTATAAATTGTACAATCTCAATACAAGTAAAAATAAATAAAAACATGAATAAGAAGATTATTATTGGATCGAGAGGTAGCAAGTTAGCTTTGATATATGCTCAAATCGCAAAAGATAAGATTGTCCAAAGTGCTGGTTTTAATGAGGATGATATCGTAATTAAAAAAATTGTTACTGAGGGAGATCTAGAAAAAAATAAAAGATTATCAGAAATTGGTGGGAAAGGTTTATTCTCTTCAAATATTGAAAAAGAGCTCCAGGAAAAAAAAATTGATTTAGGAGTGCATGCTCTGAAAGATTTACCCGCAATAGAAACTAAAGGTTTGATTGTTAATACATATTTAGAAAGAAATGATCCAAGAGAAATTCTAATAGCAAAAAATAATCAAAATTTGAAAGAATTAAAATCAAATTCAGTTATTGGCACTTCTTCGTTTCGTCGAGAATTTCAAATTAGAAAAATTAGAAAAGATCTTAATTGTAAAATCATTAGAGGAAACGTAGATACAAGAATAAAGAAATTAAATGATGGATTATATGATGGAATAATTTTATCTTATGCAGGAATAAAATCTTTAAATATAAAAGATCAGATTTCCGAAATATTTTCAGTGAAAGATATTATCCCAAGTGCTGGCCAAGGAATTATTTCACTTCAGTGTCGAGAAAATGATAGTAGTGTGATTTCTGTTCTAAATAAAATAAATCACGATGAAACTCATAAAAGGGCTACTGCTGAAAGAAATGTTTTAAAAGTTTTGGAGGGAGATTGTGAGACCGCTGTTGGTGCTCATGCCACAATAGAAGGTAATAAAATTACTTTAGAGGCAGAACTTTTTTCTTTGGATGGTATGCAAAGATTTTATGAAAAAGGATCTTCCGAGATTGAAAATTCAAGAGAACTAGGTAAAGAGATAGGACAAATTTTAAAAGAAAAATCTAATAATTCTTATAAAAAATAATATGCATATTTTACTCACTAGACCATTAGAAGATTGTTCTGAAATGATTTTAAAATTTCAATCTTTAGGACATCAGGTTTCACATCTACCACTATTAAAGATAAATAAAATTAATCACGATGAAATTAACTTCTCAAATTTTAAAGGTATAGTTTTTACAAGTGCCAATGCTGTAAAATTTATTGATTTAAAAAAAATTAATAAAAAACTTTCATGCTTTTGTGTTGGTGAGGCTACTGAAAAAAAAGCGAGAAGTTTTGGTTTTCAAAATGTTATTTCAGCTGGGGGAAATGTTGAAAATTTAAAAGAACTTATTTTGCAAAATTTTCATAAAAAAGAAGGTAAATTAATATATGTGAGTGGTGAAAATGTTTCTGTGGAGCTTGATCAGCTTTTATTAAAAGAAGGATATGATGTTGAAAGAATTATAAATTATCAAACAAACCATAATGAAAAATTTGATGAAAATTTTGTTAATTCACTTAAGTCCAAAATACCTGATATTGTCTATGTATATTCACAGAATAGTGCGCTGAGTTTTTTAAAATTTATTAAAATTTATCAAACTGAAAACCTCTGGATGAACACAAATTTAATGTGTATTGGGGAAAAAACATCAGCAATATTGAATGAAATTAAGTGGAAAAAAATTTTTCTTTTTAATCCTGGAGAAGAAGAGTTTTTGTTATATAAAATTTAATTATGGAATTAATAAATAATTTTTCAGAAGTCTTTTTATCAGTTTGGAATAAAGGAATCTTAGGTGTAGATATTTTTCAAATATTGATTGGAATTGGTATTTTCTTAATATTTTTAATTTTTAGAGGACTAATCAGCAAACTTATTATTAAAAAATTAGAAGTAATTTCTAAAAGAACTACAAATAAATTAGACGACACATTTGTTACTTCATTAATTGGACCAGCGAGATTTTTGCCAATTGTTTTAGGTTTTTTTATTGCAAGTTATTATATGACCTTTTCAACTGAAGGAAGAGAAGTTGTAGATACAATCAATAGAACTCTTATAACAATATTAATTTTTTGGGTAATTCATCAAATCATTGAACCAGTTTCATATATTTTGAGTGGGCTTGATAAATTGTTAACAAGAGAACTTATAGGATGGATAATTAAATCACTCAAAATTTTAATCTTTATCCTTGGACTAGCGGCTGTTTTAGAACTTTGGGGAATAAAAATTGGGCCGATAATAGCTGGATTAGGATTATTTGGTGTTGCAGTAGCATTAGGAGCCCAAGATTTATTTAAGAATTTAATTTCAGGAATTTTGGTTCTTGTAGAAAAAAGATTTAAAATAGGTGATTGGATTTTAGTTGATGGAATTATAGAGGGTATAGTTGAAAAAATTGGTTTTCGTTCAACAACCATAAGAAAATTTGATAAATCATTAGCTATTATTCCAAACTTTCAGTTTGCTGAAAATGCAGTTGTCAATGTTAGTGAAACTTCAAACTGGTTGATCAGTTGGATTATTACCCTTCAATATGAGACAACTGTTGATCAATTAAAAACTATCAGGGATCAAATAGAAAATCATATTAATAAAAGTGATGATTTCAACACGAATATTGGAGTTGCAGTAAGAGTAGATAAGTTTTCAGATAGTTCAATTGATATGTATGTACGTTGTTTTACAAATTCAAACAGCTGGAACGAGTGGCTCTCTGTTAAAGAAAAACTTGCTATTGAGATAAAACAAATTGTAGAAAATAATAAAGCATCATTTGCGTTTCCTAGTTCTTCAATTTACATAGAAAAAAAATGATAGCAATTTTTTATTTGGTTTTGCAAATTCTTAAACTTTATTCTTACGTAGTAATAGCCAATGTAATTGTAAGTTGGTTAATAGCTTTTAATATCTTGAACACACAAAATAGGTTTGTTTTCTCAATTTTAGAATTAAGCTATCGTCTTACTGATCCAATATTAAATAAAATTAGACGTTTTCTCCCTAATTTAGGCTCTTTAGATATTTCTCCAATAATTTTACTTCTATTGATTTGGTTTATAGAAATGTGTATGAAGCTCTACATTGCACCAATGATATTTTAATTATGATTTTAATAGACGGAAAAAAAGCAGCCGCAGAATTAAGAGAAGAACTTAAAAAAGAAGTTTCTGATTTAAAAAGTAAGTATAACAAAGTACCTGGGCTTACTGTAATTCTGATTGGTGATTTTACTCCTAGTCAAATTTATGTTCGAAATAAAGAAAAATCAGCAAACGAAGTAGGTTTGAAATCTGATGTGATTAAATATCCTAGTTCTGTGGTAGAAAAAGTGGTTTTAGATAAAATAGATGAACTTAATAAAGATGAAACAGTATCTGGGATCTTGGTACAATTACCGCTTCCAAAACATATTGATAAACAAAAAATTATCGAAGCTATTCATCCTTCAAAAGATGTTGATGGATTTCATCCAATGAATGTTGGAAATCTTTCATCTGGTTATGAGAGTTCAGTGCCATGTACGCCCTTAGGATGTTATCTGTTAATTAAAAAAATTGAACCAAATTTGAGTGGAAAAAAAGCAGTTGTAGTAGGAAGGTCAAATCTAAATGGAAAACCAATGACACAACTTCTTTTAAAAGAAAATTGCACAGTCACAATTACACATTCTAAAACTAAAGATTTAAAAGCGGAGTGTTTAGAGGCAGATATAATTGTTGCTGCAGTGGGAATTCCAGAACTTGTAAAGGGTGATTGGGTAAAGAAAGACACTATTGTTATTGATGTGGGTATAAATAAAACAGATAAAGGAATTGTAGGTGATGTAGCATTTGATGAGGTTTCAAAAAATGCAAAAGCTTTAACTCCAGTTCCAGGGGGAGTGGGTCCCATGACAATTGCTTGTTTGCTCAAAAATACAATTGACTGTTTCAAAAGATCGCAAAATTTATAATTAAATCTATCAATTTTTTTTGTTACTTTGGGTTATGAAGAAACCAAAATACCCGTATAGAATTGCTATTCTTATGGCCATACTTACAATACCTCCGATAGGAGCGACACAACTAGGCTGGTACCTTTATGATCAACAAACAGGATTTGATTATGGTATGATTATTGGAACATTTTCAGTTATACTAGCTGCTTGGTTGATGTATGAAAAAAACTGGAGAGAAGAGGATGAAGACTAATTTATGGAAAAAATAATTTTTTTTAGTTTGGTTATCCCAATATTTGCTTTTGTGCTCTATTTGGGCGGCAATGCCATTATGAAAGGTATGAGTGCTAAAAACGCCAACAAAGAAAACGAAAATTCAGAAAATAATGAAATTGAAAATTCTTCAGATGTTAAGAAAAATTTGAGTGATGAATTAGATAAGTTAAATGATCTTTTAAAAGATGGTGTTTTAACTCAAGAAGAATTTGAAAAAGCAAAAAAAAAATTATTAGATAACTAATTGTAATTAAGTAGTTTCTTTAATGATCCAAACTCACCTATCTTATAAATAATAGCATCCTCTTTTTTAAACCCGTATTTTTCTGCGTTATCTTTAAATCTGATTGGTGGTTCCATGATTGGTTCCAAAGATAAAACAAAAGTTCCCCAATGAGTTCCTAAAACTTTTTTGCTTTTTAAATCTTGTGCAATATTTAGAGCTTCTTCAGGTGTGGTGTGATAAATTGATTTCTCAAACATCGGTCTAAAATCGTACGCACCAATATTAATCATTGATAAATCAATAGGACCATATTTTTCTCCAAGCTCTTTATAAATGTTTCCATATCCAGTATCGCATGCAAAAAATATTTTTTTATCTTTGTATTCAATTAAGAAATTTCCCCATAATGTTTTATTGGTATCTGTAAGGCTTCTTTTTGACCAATGAACAGCAGGCAATAACGTAATCTTAAGGTCATCATTTATTTTTATTTCATCATACCAATCCATTTCATTAACATCTTTG
The DNA here is from genome assembly GCA_902572005.1 of uncultured Pelagibacteraceae bacterium. Classification (GTDB taxonomy): domain Bacteria; phylum Pseudomonadota; class Alphaproteobacteria; order Pelagibacterales; family Pelagibacteraceae; genus Pelagibacter. Next base: position 62,831 of record CACGEC010000001.1, read on the forward strand.
TATCTTTTAAAATATTTTCCAAGTTTAAGTGGAAGTAAAACTTTTGTATCTTTAAACGGAAATCCTCTAATTGTTGACATATCTTGATGGTCGTAATGATTGTGAGTTAATAAAAATACATCTGTTTTTGGAATCTCATTAAGTTGAAGTGCAGGCTCCACATACCTTTTTGGTCCAAAAATCAAAGGCCCTGCATTTTTTGAAAAAACTGGATCTGTAATAATTGTTGTTTCACCTAATTTAATTAAGAATGTAGCATGCCCTATCCAAGCAATATAATCATCGTCTTTAAATTTCTCTAAATTTTCTTTAACAATTTTTTTATCGATTACATGATCTTTTGGAACAGTAATATCAATTTCCTTTTTTTCTTTGATAAATGTTCTGTAGGAAAATTTTACATCATTTGATCTAACTGGAGATCCTTCAGGATTTCTAAAAGTTCCATCTGGTAAATGGTGATAAGGTTTTTCTGCCATTGCTAAACTAATACAATTATAAAAAATAATTCCAATTAAAAAATATAGAATTTTAGTTAATTTTTTTGCATTAGCCAAAAACTATCTCCACCTAAAAAATAGATTTTTCCGTTAATCGGATGTATCTGTATATCTCTTATTCTACCAATTTTATTTTTAAAAATAATATCTTCTTTAATATTTGATAAATCATTAAATATCAATTTTCTAAGTGATTGATCTTTAAGAGAAGTTATTAAAGCATGTCCATTCCATTCACTGAATTCTTTACCCTTATAAATGGTTATGGCACTTGTTGCGATAGAAGGCACCCAATAATGTATTGCTTTTGTGAAGCCAGGTTTCCATTTTGGACCAATTGGAATACCAGAATAATTTGTTCCTCCCCATCCTAGAATTTTCCATCCGTAATTTTCACCTTTTTTTGCTTCACCAAACCAATCACCACCTCTTGCACCATGGTTGCTCATATAAATTTTTTTATCAAATGGAGATAAAGTTAAACCCTGAGGATTTCTAATTCCTATTTGATAAATTTCTGGTAGCCAATCAGATTTTCCTTCAAATTTTGGGTTATCTTTAGGAATGCTTCCATCAATATTAATTCTAATAATACTTCCAGGATGTTTTGTTGGATCTTGTGCAATCATTCCTTCTCCTCTTTCACCAGCTGAAGCAAATAAGAAATTATCTTTAATCGCTAACCTTGATCCAAAGTGATATCCTGAGTTAATGGGAGGGTTTGATTGAAAAATATTTTTAAAATTTAATTTTTTTTTATCAAATTTCGCTTTAGCTATTGAAGTACTGGTTTTTCCATTTCCTCTATTTTCTGAATAAGAAATATAAACAAAACTATCTTTAAATAGAATATCTAACAAACCTCCCTGACCATGTTCTAGATAATTAAGATTATGATTAACTTCAGAGATTTTTTTTGAATTAAGATTAATCAACTTAATTTTCCCACTTTTTTCTGTAATCAATAGTTCATTATTATTGATGAATGCAGATCCCCATGGTTCATTTAAATCTACAATTTTTTTGAAAATAAGATTTTCTGCAAATGAAACATTTATAGAAACTAAAAATAAAAATATGGAAATAAAAAATTTACTCACTTTAAGAAAGTTTTGATCTACCACCATCAACAGCAATAATCTGACCAGTAACCCATGAACTATCATCAGTAATGAGAAATTTTGCAAGTGAAGCCGAGTCTTTTCCTTCACCTAATCTTTTTAAAGGATGAGCTTTTGCTATTCCATCTGCTAATGCTTTATTTTTCAACATTGGTTCCGCAATTTTTGAATTAGTTAAACTTGGTGCAATACAATTAACTCTAATATTTGGAGCAAATTCAGCTGCTAATGAAACAGTTAATCCCTCAACTGCGGCTTTAGCCGAAGCAATTATTGCATGATTAGTAAATCCTCTTTGTGCTGCTACTGTAGAAAATAAAACTACTGAACCTTTATTTTTTTTTAAACTTTCTTGATAACCCTTAATAACTTCAACTGCTGAATAGAGATTTAATTTCATACATTTATTAAAATCATTTTCATTAACCATTCTCAAAGGTTTTAAATCTATTGAACCAACACAATAAGCAACACCTTTTATATCTGCAATGTCATTTTTAACCTTTTCAATAAATCCATCTTCTAAAACATCGGCAATAGTAAAAGTACAACCAAGTTTTTCCGAAATACTTTTTGTTTCATTTTCATTTCTTCCAACTAAATGAACAGAATTTTCTGAGTTTACCAACTGTTCAGCTAAGCTAGATCCGATTGAACCTGTCGCACCAAAAATAAGATATTTTTCTGACATAAAAAATTTTATTCGTTATATTTAATTATGAAGTTATTTTTTATACTGGGTAATCAATTATTTCCATCAAAATACTTGGACCGCTTCAAAAAGGATCACCTATTTTTTATGGCTGAAGATTACCAATTATGCACTTATGAAAAACACCATAAACAAAAAATACTTCTTTTCTTATCATCGATGCGTTCACATGCAGATGGTCTAAAAAGAGATAAATTTAAATTAGAGTATATTAAAATTGAGGATAAAGAATTTAAAGACGATTATTTAAAAAAATTAAAAAAAATAATTAGTTCAAAAAAAATAAAAGAAATTTCAAGCTTTGAAGTTGAAGATAAATTTTTTGAAAAAAAAATAAATCAATTTCTTAAAAAAGAAAAAATAAAATGGAACGTTGTACAAACTCCAATGTTTTTAAATTCAAGAGAAGAATTTAAATTATATTTATCTAAATCAAAAAAACCGTTCATGGCAACTTTTTATAAGGATGTCAGAAAAAAATCAGGGATATTAATGGGTTCAGATGGAAACCCAATTGGAGGTAAATGGAGCTTTGATGAAGATAATAGAAATAAATTACCAAAAAATATTTCAATTCCAAAATTTCCAAAAATAAATGAAACTAATCATACTAAAAAGTTAAAACCAATTATTGAAAGATTATTCAAAGATCATCCGGGTAAAACTGATAATTTTTGGTTTGCTACTGAATATAATGATGTCATCGAGCTTTTAAATTTTTTTATCAAAGAGAAATCAAATTTATTTGGAGATTATGAAGATGCTGTTGATCAAAAAGATAATGTTTTATTTCATAGTGCATTAAGTCCATACATTAACTTAGGTTTGATCACTCCAGAATTTATTATTAAAAAAGTATTAGAATTTCACAAAAGTAAAAAGATAAAATTAAATTCACTAGAGGGTTACATACGTCAGGTAATTGGTTGGAGAGAGTTTATGAGAGGAATTTATCAAAGTTATTCAAACGAAATGGAAACTGGAAACTTCTTCAAACAAAATAGAAAAATGAAAAAATCTTGGTATGAAGGCACAACCGGTTTACCTCCACTTGATTATGCAATTAAGAATGCTTTAAACCATGGATGGTCTCATCACATTGAAAGGTTAATGATTTTATCCAACATAATGAATCTTTGTGAAATTAAACCAACCATTGTTTACAAATGGTTTATGGAGATGTTTGTAGATTCTTCGGATTGGGTAATGGTACCAAATGTTTATGGTATGGGACTATTTAGTGATGGAGGAATTTTTGCAACCAAGCCTTATATTTGTGGATCAAGTTATTTTATGAAAATGATGGATTTTAAAAAAGGTGAGTGGTGTAACACCATGGATGGTCTTTATTGGAGATTTATAGATCGAAACAGAAAATTCTTTCTAAAAAATCCTCGTCTATCAATGATGGTAAGAATTTTTGATAAAATGAAAACTGATAGAAAAAAATTAATTTTGTCAGCTGCAGATAAATTTATTAAACAAAATACAAACTAGTGAAAAAAGAAAATCTTCCTTCAAAAATTTGCCCTGTTTGTAAAAGATCTTTTGTTTGGCGTAAGAAATGGAGATTAAATTGGGAAAGAGTAAAATATTGTTCTAAGAAGTGTTCTAAGCTAAGTTAAGATTATTGAACATAATAATTTTACAACATATTAAAATTGAAGATCCTGGTTACATAAAAGATCTTATGTTAACTGATGGATTAAATCTTACTACAATTGAGTTAGATGAAGGTGAAAAAATTCCAAATGATTTAAGTAAATTTGATGGAATGTTTTGTATGGGTGGTCCAATGGATACTTATATGGAAAAAGAATATCCTTGGTTAATTGAAGAAAAAAAAAGAATTAAAGAGTTTGTTGTTGATTTAAAAAAACCTTATTTAGGTTTTTGTTTGGGTTGTCAGTTATTAGGTGAGGTTGTTGGTGGCAAGGTTGTAAAATCAAGTCCAGCAGAGATTGGTATAATGGATATCAATTTTGCTATAGAAAAAAATCAAGATAATTTATTTTCTAAATTTCCAGATAAAATTAAAAGTTTGCAATGGCATTCATATGAGGTTCAAGGAATAGAGGATAATAAAGATGTTACTTTGTTAGCTTCATCACCAGTCACTAAATATCAAATTTTTAAATATCAAAATCATGCTTATGGAATTCAATTTCATATTGAAATAAAAGACACAACGGTCAACGAGTGGGGATGTGTGCCAGAATATAAAAAAGCTTTAGAAGATCAATTAGGTGATGGAGCATTAGAAAAATTTGATCAATCTGCAAAAGATAATATGACAGATATGAATAATTATTCTAAGATTCTTTATAATAATTTTAAAAAACTTTTATGAATAATAAAATTTTTGAATGGGCAGGAGTTATCACAGCAATATTGTACTCTTTATTTGTAGCTATGAATATTGGGATAGAGTTTTTTGGTTTTTGTTTATTACTTATATCTGCAGTCTTAATTGGAATTTGGGCTTATAGGGGTGGTCATAGAGGAATATTATTCTTACAATTTTTTTATGCAACAGCTGGCATTATTGGAATGTTTAGGTGGTTTTAATTAAAAGTTGTAATTATTTTTGGAATATAATTTTTAAAATTAAAAAAACCTTTATTACAATATTGCCAAGAAAATTGATCTAATTTTCTATACAGAAATTCTATCTTTAAATTATTTGTATTTATAAAATCTAGGTTTTCACCAACTGTAGGATATAAACCATAAGAAGTTTCATTTAAGTTTTGTATTTCACTCAAATCTATAATTTCACAATTAATTTTTTTTTCCTCTAATCTTTTTTTTTGATCTTCAATTAATTGAGATTTAAAATTTACCAACTTTTCACTGAGCTCTATGGTTCGGTTATCATTTTTGTTGGAAATTAAAAAAATATTTTTAAATTTTTGATCTTTAAAATCACTGATTTCAAATGACAAATTATTCTCAAAAATAAGAAGATTTTTTTCTTCAAGATTTTGAGGATTGTTAAAATCCAATTTTGATGCAGCATATGTTTTATCACTTGTTTTTGGAGGAGCATTTTCATTAAGTTTGATATTACTAAATCTATTGTTTGTGAATTTTTTAATGTTCCATTCAGAAGCTAAATAATTTTTACCTTGTGTTTGAATTCCAGCAACCCATCTCCACCCTAAAGTATTGGCCGCGGCATCTCCATCGTACAAATGTTTCATAAAAAATTCTGCTCCTAACTGCCAGGGAAGATCTAAAGTAAAAACCCAAATACTTGCAAACCACATTCTTGCGTGATTATGCAAATAGTTATTTTCCTTCAACTCATTTACCCATTCATTAAAGCACTCTATATTTGTATTTCCTTCAATAGCTTTTTTATAATCAGCATTATCTTTAAATTCTTCACGAATTTTTTTTAATTCGTTTAAATAATCTGTCCAAACAGCTGGTCTTAATTCCAACCAACCTTTCCAATAAGTTCTCCACAGAACCTCTTGAATGAATTTTTCATTTTTAGAAAATGAAAATTTATTTAATGATTTTTTAATAACTTCTAACTCAGAAATAACCCCATGAGTAATGTAAGGTGAAAGGCATGAAATATTTGATCTATTGTTTGGACCGTAATCAAAATTTCTTAATCTTGAATATTCAAATAAATTTTGCTCAATAAAATTATTTAGTTTTTCAATGGCCGAAGCCCTTGATGTCACAAAGCTCATTAAATTTACTTATTTTTTTTCTTCTTAAGACCTAATTTATCACTATGTCTTAATCTTAAGATGACAATCGCAGCTGCAATAAGAACTATTGCAACAGCTTCGTAAACCAGCGCTGTAGGATCCATTTCTTTTCCCTGCAATATAATAAATCGTGCAAGTGCAGTAATGGCTATAAGAAGTGGAAGAGTTATGCTAATTGATTGTTGATCCCAAAAAACTCTAACCATTGCTAAAACTTCTAGATATAGAAACATTAATAACAAATCAGCTAAAGTTACCGATTGATTAAGAAACATATTCTTAATTTCAATTCCAACTGCAATTACTGTGCTTATTAAAATGATGCACATTAATATTAACTGTAAGTTTTTAGCGATTTTTTCCATTACTTATCCTTACTAAATGGCAGCCACTTTTCAAATACTGATTTTGAGGAACCTTCGTATGGAATTGAATAAGAATATGGGTTTGGACTAGTTAAAACCTCAATTCCTTTAGAAAAAACAAATATAAATACGATTACAAAAACAAGAACCATTATTTTAAAGGGGTCAAAATTTTTAGTTTTAAAAACACTAGATGAATTTTCTTCAGCTCTGTGAAAATGTTTAAAAGTCATGTACACAGCAAATATTAAACCAATGTGAGCTAAAAAAAGTCCAGCCCAACCAAAAGCGAAAGTTGTATATGAAAATACATACAAACTAAAAACAGTTGTCCATATAAAACTTAATACCAGCAAAATTTGCAGCCTAACTGCTTTTGGCAAAGATCTTAAATCATTTTTACTGTCATCAAATAAAATATTCGCAGCATCTCTCATCCAATTTTTTAGTGATTCCATAGAATTTAAATTATGTTTTTTTTAGAAATAAACAATCCCCAAATTGTCTCTAAATAAATAGCTAGTTTCTTAACTTTTTTTTATGAAAATTGATAAATTTCTCGACATTTGATTTATTAAAAGATCTATTTTCTTCAAAAGAAACTTTTTTTATTGAATAAGCTTCGCTATTAGTAACTCTAGATTGAATACTTATATTTCCCTTGTAAAGTTTTAGTTTAACAGTGCCGTTAACTTTATTTCTTTTGTGGTCTACAATTTTTTGTAATTTAAATCTTTCTTTTGAATACCAATAACCATTATAGATAAGTTCTGCATATTCAGGCATTATTCTATCTTTTTGATGCATAGTTTCTTTATCTAATGTCACAGACTCAATTGCTCTATGAGCATGAATTAACATTGTTCCTCCCGGAGTTTCATAAACTCCCCTTGATTTAATTCCTAAAAATCTATTTTCTACAAGATCAACTCTTCCAATCCCATTTTTTCCAGCTAAATGATTTAACTTTTCAAGTAATTTTGCTGGAGTAAATTTTTTTCCATTAATACCAATTGGATCACTATTCTTGAAATTAATTGAAACAAAGGTTGGTTTGTTAGGAGCCTTCTCTGGAGAAATCGTTCTTTGATAAATAAATTCTGGAGCAGAATTTTTGGGATTTTCTAAAACTTTACCTTCAGTTGAAGTATGAAATAAATTATCATCAATGGAAAAAGGTGGAGCACCTTTCTTATCTTTTGGAATTGTTATCCCATTTTTTTTTGCGTAATTAATTAAATCTGTTCTAGATTTTAATTTCCATATTCTCCATGGTGCAATTACTTTAATTTTTGGTCCAAAATAATGATAACCAAGTTCAAATCTAACTTGATCATTACCTTTTCCTGTAGCCCCGTGCGATACTGCATAAGCTTTATATTTTTTTGCAATTCTGATTTGATCTTTTGCTATTAATGGTCTTGCAATAGATGTTCCCAGTAAATAAACACCTTCATATATTGCATGTCCACGGATCATTGGAAAAACATAATCTCTTACAAAAATATCTTTTAAATTTTTTATAATTATATTTTTAACTCCGAATTTTTTAGCATTAGTAATAATTTTTTTTTTATTAATCTCTTGACCAATATCTGCGGTGTAACAAATTACTTCAGCATTATAATTTTCTTGAAGCCATTTAAGAATTATTGATGTATCAAGCCCGCCTGAATAAGCTAAGACAATTCTTTTTTTTGATTTCATTAATTAACTGCAGGCTTTTTTTGCAGTATTGTATGCTTTTGTAAAACCCAATAGTGAATAATGATCTATAGTTTGAGATCCTTTTTCATTGTAGCCAGTAAGCATAATTCTTGATCCTTTTTTCATCACTTTGACCATAATGTTTTCTTTTTTGTTACTTGTCATCCAAGCAAAACCTTGCTGTTTAATATCAAACTTAAACTTGTTATTTCCAGAGGTTGCTAGAACAGTATTATTTTTATTGAATTCATATCCTGCTGTTGCACTTATTTCATTTGAAATTTTTTCATCAGGTCTAAAGGTTATAAATAATCTTGCGTCTCTCTTGTTTTTTTTTGGTGCCTGTAAAACAGGAGTTGACTGTGCGAAACATACTTTGCCAGATGCTTCAGATATTACCATTACCTCCCAATCTTTAAATTTACCAACTTTTTTTAAATCTTCTGCAAAAGAATTTGCTACAGAAATAATTGGAATGAAAATTGATAAAAATATAATTTTTTTAATTATGGACATGGGTTAGGATAAATTTTTTGTACATCGTTAATTTCATTTATAATTTCTTCTGTTAAATTTATATTTACACTTTCTATATTAGTTTTCAACTGCTCCATTGTAGTTGCACCGATTATGACAGAAGTTACAAAAGGCTGAATTTCTAAAAATTTTAATGACATTTGTGCCAAGTCCAATTTATATTTTTTAGCCACCTTATAGTAAGCTTCGATTGCTTTTTCAGCATTAGGCTTGCTATATCTAGTCCAAAAATCTTTGTGGAGTGCAATTCTTGATCCTTTTGGTAATTGATTATTTCTATATTTGCCTGAAAGATAGCCGCAAGCAAGTGGAGAGTAAGCTAAAAGTCCTGATTGTTCTCTAATAGACATTTCTGCAAGACCTACTTCATAAGATCTGTTTAATAAATTGTATGGATTTTGTACTGAAAGCATTCTTGGAAGATTTTTATTTTTGGATATTTCTAAAAATTTTGACAATCCCCAAGGAGTTTCATTGGATAGACCAACGTGCCTAATTTTTCCTTGATCTATAAATTTTTTTAGATTTTCTAAAATATCTTCAAATTTAGTCCATTCATCATCGTCTGAATGTTCGTATCCTAATTTACCAAAAAAATTAGTATTTCTCTCTGGCCAGTGTAATTGATATAAATCAATATAATCAGTTTTTAATCTTTTTAAGCTTCCTTCTAAAGCTTCAGTAATATTTTTTTTCCCAAATTGATTACCACCACCCCTTACATATTCTCTCATTGGCCCACAAACTTTCGAGGCAAGAATTACTTTATTTCTCTTCTTGGTTTTTTCAAACCAATTACCTATAATTTTCTCTGTGCTTCCAAAAGTTTCTTCTCTTGGGGGAATAGAATAAATTTCTGCAGTATCCCAAAAGTTTACTCCATGATCTAAAGCGTAATTCATTTGCTTGAAACCTTCACCTTCTGTGTTTTGTTCGCCCCAAGTCATTGTTCCGAGACAAATTGTACTTACATTAAGATCTGTATTTCCTAATTTTTTGTAATTCATTTAGTTGTTTTAGCAAAATTTTTTATCTTTTAAGACATCTTGAATAATTAGTAAAAGATTATATATTATCCATACTATGGAATTCGATAAAAAAGGGATATTAGCAAGAGCAAAAGCCGCAGCACAAGATACAGCTGTAATGGATGAAGGCTTAAGAGCCTACATGTTAAAAGTTTATAATTATATGGCAACAGGAGTTTTGCTAACAGGAATAATTGCGCTTCTTACATTTAAAATGTCAGTTGTTACTGATGCTTCTGGATCTATAGTGGGTTTAACTCAGATGGGTAATGCAATTTATATGTCTGGTTTAAAATGGCTTGTGATGCTAGCTCCACTCGGGATAGTTTTTTACATGAGTTTTGGAATTAATAAGATGAGCGCATCAAAAGCACAAACAACTTTTTGGATCTTTGCCGCGTTAATGGGTTTATCATTATCTTCAATTTTATTAATTTACACTGGGATGAGTGTAACCAGAGTTTTCTTTATAACCTCTGCAACTTTTGGAGCGATGAGTATTTACGGCTATACGACTAAAAGGGATCTAACTAAATTGGGGTCTTTTTTAATGATGGGCCTAATTGGAATTATAATAGCCTCAATAGTAAATATTTTTATGAAATCTCCTATGATGTATTTCGTAATCTCAATTCTAGGTGTTTTAATATTTGTTGGGTTAACAGCTTATGATACACAAAAAATTAAAAATATGTACACAGCAAGTGACTCAGGGGAAATAATTGGCAAAAAAGCTGTAATGGGTGCGTTAACTCTTTATTTGGATTTCATAAATTTATTTATAATGCTTCTTAGACTTTTTGGTCAAAGAAGATAAATTTTTAAAGTTTTTTCCAATTAGTATTTTTCAACAACAGACTTAGATTAAAAGAATTCTTTAAAATTTTTCCATTTGTATCAGTTATTAAATATTTAAGGTTTTTATTTTTAGGCCTAAAATTTTTACATATTTTATATAAAGCATTTTCTGTAGCATTTTTAAAAACACTAAAACCTACTTGTTTGCTTGAGATGCTAAGTCCATAATCTTTCCATGAGCCCTCGGAAACCATTTTTGCATAGAGATCTAAAATGATTTTTAATTCATCTTTTTCAAAAAAATTTTTACCATTTATTTTTTTATCATCTATGTTATTTACTACTAATCTTAAATTGTTATTCATTAGATTTGTATTTATTAATTAATCCTATTTGGAAGCCAGTAAATATAAATGTTATTGGCAATAAACCCCAAACTTTAAAATTCACCCAAAATTCCTCTGATTGTGTTCTCCACACAAGTTCATTCAATATTGCGAGGCCAAAAAAGAAATATATCCACCTTTTATTAAGAATTTCCCAACCTTCATTAGTTAAAGAAACTGATTTTCCCATTAATTTTTTAAGAACTGGTTCATTAGTAAAATATTTTCCAAGTATAAGAGCCATTCCAAATAAAATATTTATAATGGTGGGCTTAATATAAATAAAAATTGGATTATCAAAATAAATAGTTAATCCCCCGAAAAGAGTAATTAACACACCACTTAATAATGGAACCTTAGGTATTTTTTTTTCTAAGTACCACATTATACCCAATGCTATTATTGTCGCAATTATGAAAGGGGGAATTGCAATTTTTAAATCTTTTCCACTATCGTAGTAGTAGTAAAAAAAAATTACTAATGGTCCAAAATCGGTAATAAACTTTATAAAAGATTTGTTCACTACAGAGATATTAACACAAATAATATTTATTCAAAAATTTTAAATTTTTCTTATTGATTTTTATTTTTAAATACCCATACTAATAATAATGCCAGTACAAAAAGCAAAATTTTCAATAGGTGACATTGTAAAGCATAAACACTTTGAATTTAGAGGCGTTATATATGATGTTGATTTTGAATTTAATAATTCAGAAGAGTGGTATCAATCAATACCAAAAAACGTAAGGCCGAGAAAAGACCAGCCTTTTTATCATCTTCTTGCAGAAAATGACGAAATTACTTATGAGGCATACGTCTCAGAGCAAAACTTGTTAATGGATGACTCTGACGAACCTATTAAGCATCCATTAATTGAAGAAATTTTTTCAGGAAAAAAAGGATCTAGTTATTTCAAGCTTTCTAACTAAAAATCACTTTTTAAACACAATTAGTTCAAATCTTTGACACAGCAATCTGTTAATTTTGGTAATTCTGGTCAAGAGTGTTAATTATTTGCCCTTCGTTATTATCTCCCTCTACATTCTTGATCAGAAAGATTTTTCATAATAAAAATTCATAAATAAATTAAGATAATAATTAAAATGTTTAAATATTTTGAGCCAAATAAAATTTTTTCTATCACATCAAAAGCACCTAAGTACGTTTTGTTTTTATTTATAGTTATATTTTCCATTGGCTTGACTGAAGCACTTATCTTATCTCCAGAAGACTATAAACAAAGTCACTCAGTTAGAATAATGTATGTACACGTTCCTGCAGCATGGATTTCTCTGGGTATTTTTTCCTCTATAACTTTTTTATCCGTGGTTGGATATATTTTTAAAATCAGAAATTTTTTTTTAATTTCAAAAAGCTTAGCACCTTCTGGTTTGGTTTTTAACATCGTTGCTTTAGTAACTGGTTCAATTTGGGGAAAACCAACCTGGGGAACTTGGTGGGCTTGGGATGCTAGAATAACATCTATGTTAATACTCGCTTTATTTTTTGTAATGTATTTAGTTGCATGGAGAATTTATGAGAATAACGATAATGATAAAGTATATAAAATTACCTCCATTATTACACTTGTAGGAATTATAAATATTCCAATTATTAAGTATTCGGTAGAATGGTGGAATACTCTTCATCAACCAGCCTCAATAAATATTTTGTCAAAATCAGCAATTCACACCTCCATGTTGATTCCATTATTGATCATGACTGCGGCATTTGCTCTTTTTTCTCTATTAATTTTTTTAATGAAATATAATACAGAACTGATAAAAATTAAGAACAAAGGCTTAGATAGATTATGATTAACGATTTATTTTTTATGAATGGATACGGACTGTATGTATGGTCCGCTTTTGCATTTACTTTATTAAGTTTTATTTCATTATTTATTGTAACAAAAATCCAATACACTAAAGAAAAAAATAAATTTATTGTTAAATTTGGAACTTTAAACTCCGAAAGAGCTTCATTTGCAAAGTCTCAAAGTATTAATAAAGAAATTTTATCTAACACTTCAATTATTTAACTTTTAAACCATGTATGGTAAAAAAGTTAAATTAAGATTTTTTTTTGTATTATTAGTTTTAATTACTTTAATTTTATCTATTTTTTTAATTTTAAAATCACTTGAAGAAAATGTAGTTTATTTTCAATCTCCCTCAGAGATTCAACTTTTGGAGGAAATTGAAAAAAAAAAGATAAGGGTTGGAGGCATGGTAAAAAATAAATCAATTTCAATCAAAGCCAAAGAGATCAGATTTATTATTACTGACTTCAAAAATGAAATTAATGTAACTTACTCTGGAGTAGTTCCAAACCTTTTTAGTGAAGGAAAAGGTGTGGTCGCTGAAGGCTACTTAAAAGATAAAAGTTTTTTTATAGCTACTAAAATTTTAGCCAAGCATGATGAAAATTATATGCCACCCGAGGTAAAAGCGGCTTTAGAGGAGAAATAAATTTTGTTTAGTTTAATTGGATTTTACGCATTAATTTTTGGAATTTGTTCATCACTTTTAATTATTTTGTTTTCAATCAAAAATTTTAAGAATTCCATGATTTTCGATAACAAAATAGTAACATTTACTTTTTTACAATTTTTTTTCGTTATAATCAGTTTTTTGGGTTTAATTATGTCATTTGTAAATTCAGATTTTAGTAATGAAACTGTTTTTAACCATTCTCATACAACAAAACCACTTTTTTATAAAATTTCAGGAACTTGGGGAAATCATGAGGGGAGTTTGTTACTTTGGTTATTAGTATTAACATTATTCATATTTTTATTTTTAATAAAATCTAAAGACCAAACTAAGCAATACAGAATTTTGACTTTATTATTTCAACAAATAATTATTATTGGTTTCTTTACTTTTTTGATTAAAACCTCAAATCCTTTTAATTATATTTTCCCAATTCCAAATGAAGGCTTAGGACTTAATCCAATACTGCAAGATCCAGCTTTAGCAATTCATCCTCCAATTTTATATTTAGGTTACGTTGGATCTTCAATAATCTTTTCATCAACGCTAGCAGCTACTACTTTAAACTATATCTCAAAAGAATGGGCAAAGCATATTAAGCAATGGGTTTTAGTCTCGTGGATTTTCTTAACAATAGGAATTTTATTGGGATCAATTTGGGCATATTATGAACTAGGTTGGGGTGGTTTTTGGTTTTGGGATCCAGTAGAGAATGTTTCTTTGATGCCTTGGTTAGCTTTAACGACACTTCTTCATTGTATTTTAGTTTTAGAAAAAAGATTAACTCTAACATCTTGGGTAGTTGTTTTATCTATATCTACTTTTACATTAAGCATGTGTGGCACATTTTTAGTAAGGTCAGGTATCTTAAATTCTGTTCACACTTTTGCTAATGATCCTGAGAGAGGTTTGTTTATTTTAATTTTCTTATTTTGCTTAATATTCATGTCTCTTTTTATTTTTTTCTTTTTTCATAAAGTAAAAAATAAAGACTCCAACAGTTTTTTTTGGCTGAGCAAAGAAACGTCAATTTTAATTAATAATTGGTTTATGATGTATTTTCTAGCAGTAGTTTTAATTGGTACTATTTATCCAATTTTTTTAGAGGTAATTTCTTCTGAAAAAATTTCTGTTGGACCACCCTTTTATAATAAATTGATAATCCCTTTTTTAATTCCTTTTTTATTTGCTATGGCTATTGGGCCAAAACTAAATTGGATAAAGTCAGAACTCGAGAATAAAACATATTTAGTTTTATTTTTAATTTTATCACTCTTGGTTTCAGTGTTCACAATTAAAAACTTAAATGTAAATTTTTTAATAAATACAGTTTTAGTTACCTCAGCATTTTATTTATTTTTTATTACATTAAGAGATTTTTTTACAAAAAAATTTAAAAACCTATCCCAAAATATTGCTCATTTTGGTTTTAGTTTATTAATTTTAAGTATTTTGTTTAATAATATATTTTCAACAGAGATTATAACAAACTTAAAAATTGGTGAAACTTATGAGGGAGCTGAATTCAAAATTAATTTCGAAAAGATAGAACAAAAAAATGAAAAAAATTTTAAAGCAATAATAGGAAAATTTAATATTGAAAATTCAAATGGTACTATTGAAAATTTGAGACCAGAATTACGAATATATAATCAACCAAATATTGTAACGAGTGAGGCTGACATAAAAACTAATTTATTGAAGGATAGTTTCATAACTATGAATCTCGTGCAAAATCAAGATTATTTTAATATTAGATACCAAATCAAACCTTTTATGATTTGGATTTGGTTTTCAGTTTTATTGATAACCTTGGGTGGTTTAAAAAGTTTAATTTTAAACAAAAGATATGAAAAGTAAAATTTTTCAAATTTTTTTAACAATTTTTTTTATTATGATATTTTTTATTTTTTATAAAGGATTAAAAAATCCAAATATTTATGTACCCAAGAATAGTCTCGAAAAAGATATCCCATCATTTAAGGCAAAAATATTTGATAATAATACCTTAGTTACTTCAGAAGAAATTTTTAAAAGAGATAAATTTTATTTAATGAATATTTGGGCTTCTTGGTGTTTACCTTGTAGAGAAGAACATCCCTTTTTAATGGAACTACATAGTAACAAAAATTTAGAAATCATTGGACTCAATTATAAAGATAAAAAGAAAAATGCTTATAAATTTTTAAAAGAATTAAACAATCCATACGAAATAATAATTTTAGATAAAGATGGAACTTTAGCAATTGAATGGGGAGCTTATGGTGTTCCAGAAAGTTTTTTAATTCAAAATCAAAAAATAATAAAAAAAATTATAGGGCCATTGAATAAAGATTTATTTACTGAAATTAAAAGATTAATAAAATGAAAAGTATAAAATATCTTATTATAATCGTATTTTTATTTTCTACTAGTTTATCTAATGCTCAAGAGAAAGATTTACAAAATAAAATTACAAAAAATTTGCGTTGTTTAATTTGTCAAGGACAATCAGTTTATGATTCTGACTCAGATTTTGCAAATAGTGTAAAATTATTAATTGAGAAAAAATTAGACGAGGGTCAAAATGAAAAACAGATATACGAATATTTAAAAAATAAATATGGAGATTGGATCTTGTATGATCCGAAATTTGATAAAAATACGTATTTTTTATGGTTAATGCCTATATTGCTATTTATAATTGGGGGTGCAATAATAGTGAGATTATTTATTATTAAAAAAAATTAAGTATATTTTTATTATGAATTTAAAACAGAATTATCTAGTTCTATTTTTTATGCTCTGTAGTTTTGGTGTGTTTGCCCAAGATTTAAAGGTAGAAAAAAAGAATACAGAATTTAATGTTTATACTGGAATGTTTGATTTCAGTGATGATGGCAAAAGGTCAACTTTAGTAGGCTTTCAACATCAAAATGAGGAATTAAACAGAGACACCTTCCTTGGTAATTTGTCTCCAATAACTGGCGCTATGATAACAGCTGATAACGCAACTTATTTTTATACAGGTGTTCAAGCAAACTATAAAGTTGGAGCTTTAAATATAACTCCAAGTTTTACTCCAGGATATTATAATGAAGGTAATGGTAAAGATTTAGGCCATGCACTTGAATTTAAGAGTGAAGTTCAGTTGTCAATGAACTTACCAAAAGATAGTCAATTTGGTTTTTCCTATAATCATTTGTCAAATGCGAGCTTAGGAGATAAAAATCCTGGGGCAAATAGTTATATGTTCAATTTTCTTAAAAAATTCTAAGTTTACTTTATGAAACTAAATGACTGTCACAATTATAGTGACTTTAGAAAATTAGCAGAAAAAAAATTACCTTCACCAATATTTCACTATATTGATGGAGCTGCAGACGATGAGATTACATATGCGAGAAATACAAGTGCATTTGATGATGTTGATTTAGTTCCTAATGTTTTAAGAGGAGTTGAAAATGTTGATTTATCAACTACAATCTTTGGAAAAAAATTAGATTTACCTTTTTATCTTTCACCAACTGCGCTCCAAAGACTATTTCATTATGATGGTGAAAGAGCAGTCGGAAAAGCAGCAAAAAAATTCAATACAATGTTTGGTGTTTCTGCTTTGGCAACTGTAAGTGTGGAGGAAATTTCTTCTATGATTGATACTCCAAAAATGTTTCAGTTTTATTTTCATAAAGATAGA
Source organism: uncultured Pelagibacteraceae bacterium (assembly GCA_902572005.1). Taxonomy (GTDB): domain Bacteria; phylum Pseudomonadota; class Alphaproteobacteria; order Pelagibacterales; family Pelagibacteraceae; genus Pelagibacter. The sequence goes on from CACGEC010000001.1 coordinate 79,887, forward strand.
GGTTTAAATGATTCTTGTTTAGAAAGAGCTAAGGCAGCTAAATTTGATGTTATGGCTCTTACAGTTGATACAATTACTGGCGGAAACCGTGAAAGAGATTTGAGGACAGGTTTTACTTCTCCTCCAAAATTAACATTATCAAGTTTATATAGTTTTGCTACAAGACCAATGTGGGGAATAAATTATTTAACTAAAGGGAAGTTTGAGTTACCTCATCTTCAAGACCATGTAAAAGAAGGTACTGACGTGAACACTTCAATTGGAAATTATTTTTCTACAATGCTAGATCAATCGATGAATTGGAAAGATGCTGAAAAACTTTGTGCTCAATGGGGTGGTCATTTTGCATTGAAAGGAGTTATGAGCGTTGAGGATGCAAAGAAAGCAGTTGATATAGGCTGTACCGGTATAATGGTTTCAAATCATGGTGGAAGACAGCTCGATGGATCAAGAGCACCCTTTGATCAATTAGCAGAAATTGTGGATGCTGTTGGAGACAAATTGGATGTAATATGCGAAGGTGGAATTCATAGAGGAACCCATATGCTTAAAGCACTGTCGCTAGGTGCTAAAGCATGCTCAGGTGGAAGACTTTATTTGTATGCTTTAGCCGCTGGAGGTCAAGCAGGTGTTGAGAGAGCCATTGAAAAATATCAGGCAGAATTAGTTCGAGATATGAAATTAATGGGATGCACTAAAATAAGTGACTTAAATAGAGACAACTTAAGATTTAGAAAATAGTGAGTTTAAAAGATTGTTATAATTTCGAGGATTTTAGAAACTTAGCGAAGAAAAAATTACCCTCTCCTATCTTTCATTACATAGATGGTGGGTCAGATGATGAGTCGACACTAAGGAGAAATACAGATTCTTTTAATGATTGTGATTTGGTTCCTAATGTTCTTGCTTCTGTTGGTAAACCTGACTTATCAACAACTTTGTTTGGAAGGAAGATTGATATGCCAATTTTTTTATCCCCTGCTGCAATGCAAAGACTTTATCATCCAGATGGAGATAGAGCATCAGCCAAAGCTGCAGAAAAATTTAATACTTTTTACAGTATGTCTTCTATGGGAAATAATACTATTGAAGAAGTTTCAAACATTTCAAGTGGTCCAAAATTATTTCAACTTTATGTTCATAAAGATAGGTCAATTTCAGATGATTTAATTGATAGATCTAGAAGGTCTGGTTTTGATGCTATGTGTTTAACAGTAGATACTTTAGTTGCAGGTAATAGAGAAAAAGATCATAGAACAGGATTTACTACACCACCAAAACTCACAATTCAAAGCTTGATGAGTTTTGCAATGCGTCCTAAATGGGTATTTAATTATTTAACTGGTAAAAGATTTGAATTATCAAATGTAAAAAAAAAGACCGATAAAGGAACAAATATCACAAAATCAGTCATTGAGTATATTAATGAACAGTACGATCCAGCTATGAGTTGGAAAGATGCTGAGTACTGTGCAAAAAAATGGAATGGGCCTTTTGCATTAAAAGGCGTTATGTCAGTTGAAGATGCTAAAAGAGCTATTGATATTGGATGTACAGCAATCATGATATCAAATCATGGTGGTCGTCAATTAGATGGATCTAGATCGCCCTTCGATCAGGTTAAAGCAATTTCAGATGCAGTGGGTGACAAGCTTGAGATTATTTTAGATGGTGGTGTGAGAAGAGGGACTCATGTATTAAAAGCTATAGCAGCAGGCGCTAAAGCTTGTAGCTTTGGAAAAATGTTTTTGTTCTCATTAGCCGCTGGTGGTCAACAAGGTGTTGAACATTTATTACAAAACATGCATGATGAAATAAATCGAAATATGGTTTTAATGGGATGTAAAAATCTTAGTGAGTTGAATAGTTCAAAATTAATTTATAGAAAATAAATTCAATTACTTATAAAAACTAGATATAAAAAAAATAAATTTATCAATTGAATAAAAATACTAGGATGAATTATGAAATTAGCAAAAAATTTAGAAAACCTTGGAACTGAATCAGCTTTTGCAGTTTTAGCAGAAGCGAAAAAGTTAGAGGCTAAAGGTAACCCTATGATACACATGGGTTTAGGACAGCCAGATTTTAAAACACCTAAACACGTTGTAGAGGCTGCAAAAAAAGCTTTGGATGATGGCCATCATGGGTATGTGATGTCTAATGGTATTCCTGAATGCAGACAAGCAGTTACAAGATGGATTAAAAAAAGATATGACGTTGAAATTGATTTTGAAAGAATTTTGATTATGCCTGGTGGAAAGCCAACTATGAGTTATGCAATACAATGTTTTGGTGAACCAGGAGCAGAAATTATTCATCCAACACCAGCTTTTCCTATATATGAGTCTATGATTAATTATACGGGCTCAACCTCTGTACCATATGATTTAACTGAGGATAAAGATTTAAAATTTAAAGCAGATAAAATTCTTTCTTTAATAACAGACAAAACAAGATTGTTAATATTAATTAATCCAAATAATCCAACTGGAAGTTTTGTTGAAAAACCAGAAATAGATAAATTAGCTGAAGGTTTAAAGAAACATCCCCATGTAACAATTTTGAGTGATGAAATATACAGTAGGCAAATTTTTGATAATAAGGAAATGCCTACATTTTTTAATTATCCAGAATTAAGAGAAAGATTAATTGTGCTAGAAGGTTGGAGTAAAGCCTATTCCATGACGGGATGGAGATTAGGTTGGAGTTTTTGGCCTAAAGATTTAGTTCAGCATGTTAACAAACTTTTAATAAACAGTGTATCATGTGTTAACGCTGCTGCTCAGTTTGCAGGAATAGCTGCACTTGACGGCCCTGATGATTCAATACATGAAATGATGAAGAAGTTCACTGAAAGAAGAAAATTAATTCATGAGGGATTAAATAGCTTACCAGGTGTTGAATGTAGCTTACCAGGTGGAGCTTTTTATGCATTTCCAAAAGTTATTGGAACAGGAATGAATGGAGCTGAATTCTGTAAAAAGGCAATGCATGACGCAGGGGTTGCAATTGTTCCTGGAACGGCATTTGGTAAAACTTGTAGTGATTATGTTAGATTTAGCTTTGCGTGTTCACAACAAAATATTTCTGATGCATTGGAAAATTTGAAAAAAATGCTGTCTAAATAAGGTATATTTTTTTAAAAATTTTTACTAATATCTCTAGTATGTACGAACAAGTTCAAGAAGAATTGAAAAAGATTTTTAATGGAAGATTTTCCACCTCTGAGTCCACGAGAGCCAACTACGCGAGAGGTGAAGACACTTACGATCCGATACTTTCACAAGCTGTAGTTTTTCCCGAAACAAATGATGAGGTTTCAAAAATATTGGCATTATGTAATCAACACAAAGTTCCAGTTGTTCCTTATGGGACAGGAACTTCATTAGAGGGCAATGTAGTTGGAAATGAAAAAGGGATAACAATCTCACTTGAAAAGATGAATAATATTTTAGATGTAAATGTTGATGATTTTGATTGCAGAGTGCAAGCTTGTGTAACAAAAGAACAATTAAATGATTATTTAAGAGAAGATGGGGTTTTTTTTCCTATTGATCCGGGTGCAAATGCAGCTATTGGTGGTATGGCCTCAACATCAGCATCTGGTACAATGGCGGTTAAGTACGGGACAATGAAAACTGTTATCACTGGGCTGACAGTCGTTTTAGCTAATGGGGACATCATCACTACAGGTGGTAGAACAAAAAAAACTTCTGCTGGATATAATTTGACTAATTTATTTATTGGATCCGAGGGAACTTTAGGAATTATTACTGAAGTTCAACTAAGATTATCACCTATACCAGAAAGTATTATGAGTGCTGTATGTCATTTTTCTACTTTAGAAAGTGCAGTACAAACTGCTCAACAAGTAATTCAATATGGAGTACCAATTGCAAGAATTGAAATGCTTAACAAAGATCAAATGGAAATTAGCATTAATTACTCACAATTAAATAATGTTAAAGCAGTCCCAACTTTATTTTTTGAATTTCATGGATCCGAGGCTTCGAATAATGAAAACATAAAGATTGTTGAAGAAATTTCTAATGACAATAATGGAAGTTCCTTTAAATGGGCAAAAGATCTGGCAGAAAGAAATAAATTATGGCAGGCAAGATGGGACGTTTACTATTCTGTTAAAGCTTTAATTAATAATGGAAGAGTTTACTCAACAGATGTTTGTCTTCCAATCTCAAAAATAACTGAATGTGTAAATTATGCTGAAGAACAGACAAAAAAATTTGGATTAAGAGCACCAATGGTGGGACATCTCGGAGATGGAAATTTTCATGTTCTTCTTCCTTTTGATCCAGCAAAAAAAGAAACATACAAAAAAATTAGGGAATTTAATGATTTATTAATAAAAAAAGCTCTTGAGTTAAACGGAACTATTACAGGAGAACACGGTGTTGGTCTTCACAAAAAAGAGTATTTGCTTGAACAACATCCTGATAATATTCCTGTTATGAAATCAATTAAAAGAACCATGGATCCAAATAATATAATGAACCCTGGTAAAATTTTTGATTTAAATTAAACTTAATCATGAAAAAAATTTTAATTACTAGAAAATTATTAAGAGAATGTGAAGATAAAGCAGCAAAAATTTTTGAAGCGAGCTTTAATAGTAATGATGAATTATATTCTCAATCAAAAGTAATTGAAATGAGCAAAGGTTATGATGGTATTCTTACTTCTCTAACTGACAAAATGGATGCTGAAACAATTAATAAGCTACCCGACACAATAAAGATATTATCAAATTTTGCAGTGGGTTTTGGAAATATCGATTTAGAAGCTGCAAAAAAAAGAGGAATAGCCGTAACTAATACGCCAGATGTACTTACAGATGCCACAGCAGAAATCGGAATATTATTAATATTAGGGGCATGTAGAAGAGCTCATGAGGGTATTCTAGACGCGAAAGAGAGTAATTGGAAATGGTCAGCAGATTATTTAATTGGCAAGCAATTAACTGGCTCAAGATTAGGAATTTTAGGCATGGGTAGAATAGGTCAAAAAATTGCAAAAATTGCTAAATCTTTAGGAATGATAATTCATTATCATAATCGTTCAAAACTAAGTAATGAAAAAGAAGATGGTGCTATTTATCATGATAATTTGAAAGATCTGTTATCTGTTTCAGATGTCCTGTCAGTATGTTGTCCAGCTTCGAAAGAGACAATTGATATGATTAACAAAGATACTATCGAATATTTACCTAAAGGTGCCGTAGTTACAAATGTTGCAAGAGGTGATATTATTGATGATGAGGCTTTAATTGATGCTTTAGATAGAAGGAAAGTTTATGCAGTTGGTTTAGACGTTTATAAAAATGAACCAAATTTAAATCCAGGCTATTTAAAACATAAGAGTGCTTTTATTCTTCCACATTTAGGAAGTGCAACTAAGGAAACTAGAACTGCAATGGCAAACTTAGCGATCGATAATATCGATGAGTTTTTTAAAACAGGAAATTGTACCAATAAAGTAAATTAATTCTACTAAGGATTGTATTTATTTTACTTTGCGACATATACGCTTTATTTTAAGAAAGACTCTAATCTTATTCTGTGTTTAAATTATTTAGTTAATTAACTTTAATAGGAGTAACAATGACGAAAGAAAATAAATCATTGAAGATAAAAACATCTTCAAGACGTAAGTTCTTTAAAACTGCTGCTAAAGCTGGAGCTGTTGCCGCAGCTACAGTTGCAATGCCAAACATTGCAAGAGCAGACGGTCACGTAACATTAAAGATGCAAGCAGCTTGGCCTTCAGGCGCTAACATCTTTTTTGAAATGGCTGGAGATTACTGTAACATGGTAAAAGAAATGTCTGGAGGTACACTTACGATTGACCTTCAACCAGTTGGTGCAGTTGTAAAAACTTCAGAAATTGGAGCAGCGGTAAGTGATGGAAACCTTGATATGGGTCACTGGGTGACAGCATATTGGTATGGTAAAAATCCTGCGGCCTCACTTTTTGGTACTGGTCCTTCATACGGTATGTCATCTCAAGAAGTAATGGGATGGATGGAGTATGGTGGAGGAAGAAAACTATATGATGAAACACTTGCAAAAGTTGGATACGATTATATTGGATTCTTTCATATGCCTATGCCAGCACAACCATTTGGTTGGTTTAAAAAGAATGTAACAAAAGTATCTGATGTTAAAGGTATGAAGTATAGAACGGTTGGTTTAGCGACTAACGTTTTAACTGCTATGGGAATGGTCGTAAGACAATTACCTGGTGGTGAAATTCAACCAGCAATGAAAACTGGTTTGATTGATGCTGCTGAATTTAACAACCCAACATCAGACTCTCAGTTTGGAATGCAAGATGTATCTAAACACTATCATTTAGGTAGTTTCCACCAGTCTCAAGAAATGTTTGAGATACCGGTGAATAAGAAAAGATACAATAGCCTTTCACCTGCTCATCAAGCTATCTTGAAAAATGCTGCATATGCTGCAAACTCAGATAACTATTTTAAAGCTTTAGTTAGATATTCTGCTGACTTAGCTAAATTGATGAACGAGCATAAGGTTAATGTGTACCAAACATCTGATGCAATTTTAGCTGAACAGCTAAAAGGTTGGGACAAAATAGTTGCTGAATTTTCTGGGAAAGATCCTTTCTTTAAGAAAATTATCGACTCTCAAAAAGCATACGCTAAGAGAACAATGAAGTATCTGTTGATGAATCAACCGAACTACAAATTAGCTTATGAAAATGAGTTTGGTCCAATAGCTAAAGTTAAAATTTAATTAATTTTTAAAAATTTGAAAAGAGGGGGTTTAAAAACCCCCTTTTTTTTTAGCAAAATTTAATATACCCTTTGAACTATGATGAAATCCTTCATAAGATTTGCTGATACTTTGAGCACCTCAATGGGAAAAGCTTTTTCATGGTGCATAGTCATTTTAATGGGAGGTACAGTTTATGAAGTTGTAATGGCTTATGCTTTCAATTCACCAACATTATGGAATTTTGATTTTAGTATGCAAATGTATGGTGCAATATTAATGATGTCAGGAGCATATTGTTTAGCGACTGAAGCACATGTAAGAGGTGATGTAATTTACAGATTATTTAGCCAAAAAACTCAGGCCTGGATAGATTTAGTTTTATATTTTATTTTCTTTTTTCCAGGAGTAATTGCTTTAGCTTTTTATGGATACGAGTATGCAGCTCAAGCCTGGAAGATAAAAGAAACTAGCTGGAGCAGTCCTGCACAAATTCAAATTTATATGGTAAAATCTATGATACCCGCTGCAGGAATTTTATTGATAATCCAAGGAATTAGCGAAGTGTTTAGGTCAATACTATGTATTCGATCTGGTCAATGGCCTGCAAGAATGGTTGTGGCAGAGGAAACAGAAAAAATTTTAATGAGAACATCTCAAGAGGAAGATAAAGAAAATGCTGTTTAGTCTGACTAATCCTGAAGTGGCGATTTTAATGATGGGTGTATTTCTATTCGCAGTCTTGTTAGGGTTTCCAATAGCATTTACCCTAATGGCCATGGGAATAGGTTTTGGTTATTATGCTTACTATGATCCAGTTTTAATGGATCATTTATTTGATAATAGAATATTTTCTTTGTTTGTAAAAAATACTTATACAGTCATGGATAACAACGTGCTTACAGCAGTACCACTTTTTCTATTCATGGGATACTTAGTTGAGAGAGCGGGAATTGTAGCTAAATTATTTTTTGCTATCAGATTAGCAGCACATAGACTGCCAGCCTCTATGGCTGTAGCAGCTTTAATAACCTGTACTTTATTTTCTACTGCAACAGGAATTATTGGAGCAGTGGTAACTTTAATGGGATTGCTTGCATGGCCAGCGATGGTTAAGGCAGGATATGATAAAAAATTTGCATCGGGAATTATTTGTTCTGGTGGCTGTTTAGGAATTTTAATTCCACCGAGTATTATGTTAATTGTTTATTCGGTAATAGCCCAATTATCACCACTAAGATTATTTGCAGCTGCGATTTTCCCAGGACTTATGCTGGCAGGCCTATACATTGCTTATGCAGTTTTCAGAGCTTGGCTTAATCCATCAATAGCACCTAGACCTCCTGCTGAGGATATTCCACCTAGGGCAGAAATTTTAAAAGAGGTGCTAGTTTCTTTTGTACCTCTATTTGGTCTCATAATGTTGGTCCTAGGAACAATTTTAGCAGGAATAGCAACTCCAGCAGAAGCAGCAGCAGCAGGAGCTTTTGGTGCAATTCTTTTATCTTGGTTTTATAAAACATTAAAATGGCAAAATTTCAAAGAGTCAGTTTTTCTAACTGCAAAAACTACCGCTATGATTATGTGGCTGTTTATAGGTTCTTGGACTTTTTCATCCGTATTTTCTTATTTAGGTGGACACGAAGTTTTTGAGCATTTTTTTACATCGATAAATATTTCAACTTGGCAATTTTTGGTAATAACTCAAATAATAATTTTTCTTTTAGGCTGGCCTTTAGAGTGGACTGAAATCTTAATTATTTTTGTTCCAATATTTTTGCCTCTTTTAGAAATTTTTGACGTTAATCCATATTTCTTTGCAATGTTAATCGCTTTAAATTTACAGACATCCTTTTTAACCCCACCCATGGCAATGTCAGCTTATTATTTAAAAGGAGTTCAAAAAGCAAATGTTGAATTATTAGAAATATTTAAAGGGATTATGCCATTCTTGGGAATTGTAATTTTTGGAATGTTCTTAATGTATATGTTCCCTGGAATTGCTTTATGGCTTCCAGATGTATTATTTGCTGACTAAAAAATGATTGATATATTTTCACTAAGCGTTGAGGAGATGGCCTCACTAATTAAAAATGGTCAATTAACTTCTGTTGAAGTATGTGAAAAATATATCGAAAGAATAAATAAATTTGAAAAAGACGTAAAAGCTTGGGCACACTTTGATAAAAAAATTTTGTTAGAGAAAGCAGCTGAAGCTGACGAACATAGAAGGTCAGGAAGACCAGTTGGTTCATTACATGGAGTTCCAGTAGCTATTAAAGATATAATTGGAACAGTAGATATGCCAACTGAATGTGGAACACCTATAAGAAAAGGTAAGTCCTATTCACAAAATGCTGAGATAGTTGAACTTTTACATGCGGCTGGGGCGATTGTGATGGGCAAAACAGCTACTTCTGAATTAGCGTATCTTGGACCACCAAAAACAACTAATCCCCACGATTATTCTCGAACTCCTGGTGGCTCTTCAAGTGGATCTGCGGCTTCTGTTGCATCATTAATGACACCTCTTTCAATTGGATCGCAAACGGGTGGATCTGTAATTAGACCAGCTTCTTATTGTGGTGTAGTTGGATATAAACCGAGCTATGGCTTGATTTCAAGAAATGGTGTTCTAAGAACTTCTTATGCACTAGACCATGTAGGTGTGTTTGGAAAAACAGTTCAGGATGTAGCATTATTAGCAAAAGTTTTAATTAAAAAAGACCATCATGATCCTGCAACTATTTATTATTCAGCTGAAAATATTTTAGAAGAAACAAAAAAAGGGCCCACATATGAACCTAAGTTTATTTTTTATAAATCAGATTATTGGAAAATAATTGATAAAAAATCTAGAGAGTCTTTTGAATACTTTATAAAATCATTTAAAAATATAGAGGTGTTTGATACTCCATCATATTTTAAAGATATTCATAAACATCATCAAATTATTCATGAAACTGATTTGGCTAATAATTTTGCTACATATTATAAAAAATATAAATCTAAATTATCTAAATATATGCAAACAGCGATAGCAAAAGGTAACAAACATTCTGCCAAAGAATATGCTGAAGCAATTGATTTTAAAAAAAGGAGTTATGAGTCTTACCAAGAAGTCTTTGAAGATTATCACGGAGTACTTTCACCATCCAGTCCTGGAGTTGCCCCAAAAGGCTTGAAGAGCACAGGAACAGCAGAATTTAACAAAGTCTGGTCATATTTAGGAACACCTTGTATTTCGCTTCCTTTGCTAGAGGGAGAGAATAATTTACCATTAGGTGTTCAGTTAATAGGTGATCGTTATGATGATCAAAGATTTTTAGGGGTTGCCAATTGGTTAGAAAAGGAATGTAATAATTAAAATGCAAAAGTTTACAACATTCTTAGGGTCTTTACTTGCGATAGCTTTTTTAGTTGGCCTCGCTACTACATTGACTAGATCATCAATGATAGGGTTTTTTGATGTCCTGCCTGTTTATATTTTGATGGGTATTGCAATTTTTATGATGGTTTATGAAGCCTTCTTTGATAAAAAATAGATAATCTAAAATTAATCATTGAACACTAAAACTAAAAATCTATTTGCATTCTCTCTTTTATTTATTCAGCCTATTTTTATGGCATCTAATTTAGTTGTAGCTAGAGGAGGCGTTGAAATTGTTCCACCTATTTCTTTAGCATTTTGGAGATGGACACTAGTTTTTTTTATTCTCTTACCTTTTACTTATGTAGCTTTAAAAAAGAATTATAGAACTATAAAAAAAGAATATAAGAAACTTTTTTTTTTAGGTGCAATGGGCTGTGGCGTCTGTGGTGCTTTCCCTTTTTTGGCTGGTCAAACTACTACTGTTACTAATATGGGGATCATATATACCTCTTCACCAATATTTATAATTTTGATTTCTAGTATTTTTTTTAATGAAAGAATCAATTTAACAAAGATTTTAGGTCTATTAGCTTGTTTAATTGGAGTCTTTATAATTATTATTAAGGGTAATTTTTATTCCTTAATTAATCTTAATTTTACTATTGGTGATCTTTGGATGTTAGGTGCTGCTATAGGATGGGCGTTATACTCAATTTATTTGTTTTATTGGAAAACAAACCTTGAAATTTTTCAAAGATTTACTCTAATCGCATTCTTTGGTGCAATTAGTTTATTACCTTTTTATGGTATGGAAGAAATTTTTTTTGAAAAAACTGTGTTTAGTAGAGAATTTTTTGTGTGGATAATTTTTGCAGCTATCTCGCCTGGCATTATTGCTTTTACTCTTTATACGATAGCCCAAAAAAAACTTGGTGCATCTTTGACTGGATTTACATTGTATATTTTTACCATTTACGGTGCAATTTATGGTTATTTTTTATTTGATGAAATATTAGAAAATTATCATTTGATTGGAACTATTTTGGTGTTTATTGGCGTATACTTAGCAAAGAAAAAAAATGTTAAAAAATTTTAGGAAGAATTTATTGCAATTATTTCTAATCATCTTTTTTTTATATTTCTTAGTTTTAGTATTTTTGTACTTTTATCAAAGAAATTTACTTTATCATCCTGATGAAAATAATTATTCAGGAGATAAAATTTCAGTCGAAATAAAAAAAGTAAAAATACAAACATCTGACAATATTGATTTACTTGGATGGTTTCATAAAAAAGACCTTAACAATTATAAAACACTCCTTTTTTTTCATGGGAACGCAGGATCTTTAGAGAACAGGATTTATAAATTAAATCATTTTCAAGACATGAATATTAATTTTTTAATCATAGCCTGGCGAGGATTTAGTGGTAATAATGGAAAACCTACTGAACAAGGTCTCTATGAAGATGGCAAAAGTGCAATTAATTGGTTGGCGGAAAAAGGGGTAGATGAAAAAAATCTTATTTTATACGGAGAGTCTTTAGGAACTGGTGTAGCTACACATTTAGCTCAAAATAAAAATTACGCAGGCATAATCTTAGAAACACCTTTTACTTCAATGGTAGATGCTGCAAAAACTTTCTACCCCTACATCCCAGTAAATTTATTGCTTAAAGATAAATTTGAAAATCATAAAAAAATTAAAAAGATAAATTCTCCAATTTTAATTTTGCATGGAGAAATAGATCAAATAGTACCATTCACAATGGGTAAAAAAATTTATGAAATAGCAAATGAGCCAAAATATTCATACTTTACTAAATATGACAATCATATGATGGAATATGATGAAAAGTTAGTTTTAGCACTTAAATCATTTCTTAAAAGTTTAAATTAAGCCATATTCTAAACAAATATAAATCAAGATTATTTTCTAAGTTTTAGTATGAGTAGAATATTCATATTAATTATCTTTTTTTTATCGATAAATAAGATGGTGATTGCAAAAGATAATGGGTTTACTCCAGATAATCTCTTTTATATAGACCAAATGAATTCTCATGATAAAAATTTTTCTTTATATTTTAAAGGTAGAGAAAATTCAATTTTAGCAAGAGGTGAAACCGAAAATTATATTAATGATTACCCAAAGGATCTTTATATATACGATTATAAAAACAAAACATCATCACCATTAATTTCATATGAATGGTTCCCATCTCATGCTAAATTTTATTTAGAAGAGTATGATTTTCCAGTATTCCCAGACGATTTTGCTTATTATCTTTTAAAGGACAACAAAACTTTAGTAATGATTAGTGCAGTTAAAAGTTTAAATGCTAATTTTAAATTTGATATTATTGAAAAAAAATTAGAACTATATCCAACTACTGGTAAATTCGATTTTATAATATCTTCTTTTGCAAAAAATTGTGGACATTTCCAATTTAAAGATAATTATAAATGTAGTTTTTATAAACCACTAATATCAAGTAATTTAATCAATTAGTTTGAGTAAAAGCTTCAGCAAATTTTTCAGCTTCAAATATTTGTAAGTCGTCTTCTTTTTCACCTAAACCCAAAGCAATAATTGGAAGTTTGTATTTTTTTGCTAATGCCAAAAGAATACCACCTTTTGCAGTTCCGTCTAATTTTGTCATGATAATACCTGTTATTGGAATTATTTTGTTAAATTCTTCGACTTGACTGATTATATTTTGACCAGACGTTGCATCTAGAACCAAGATAACATCATGGGGTGCATCTGGATCTATCTTCTTTGTTACATTTGCAATCTTTTTATATTCTTCCATTAAATTTTTCTTATTTTGTAATCTTCCAGCTGTATCAATTAGAACTTGATCAAAATTATTATTAATTGCCTCTTCAACAGCTTTGTATGCAACTGAGGCTGGATCAGATCCTTGTGATGATTTAATTATTTGAACATCAATTTTTTTAGCCCAATTTTCCAACTGTTCAATTGCTGCGGCTCTAAAAGTATCAGATGCTGCAAATATAACTTTATTGCCGTTAGTTTTTAAAATTTTTCCAATTTTACCAATACTTGTTGTTTTTCCAACACCATTAACTCCAGAAACTAAAGTTGCATTAAGTTTATCTTTCTTTTCAAAAAAAGAATTATTCTCCAAAGGTTTCATTAAAGAAATTATATATTCTTTTAATATTAAGTTTATTTCCGATGTTAAATCTTTATTTGGATCAATTTTCTTTGTTGAAATTATATTCTTTATCTCAGAAGCAGCTTCAACACCAACATCTGATTGGATTAAAAATTCCTCAATTTTATTTAAATTTTTGTCATCAATTTCTTTTTTTATAATTATTTCTTTAAGACCCGATGAAAAAGCCGAAGCACTTTTTTGAAAACCTTTTTTAAATTTATCAAATATTCCCATTATAATTTTATCAAAATTTCCTTAATATCAGAAACAGGACCTTTCATATGAATAGAATTTTTCTTATCTATAAAAATTGATAATTTTCCAGTCTCAAATTCTATATCTGTATTATTGTTGGTGAGGTTATTTAATTTTCCAGCAAATGCTGTTGCACATGCTGCAGTTCCACATGCCTTCGTTAATCCGGCTCCTCTTTCCCAAACTTTAACTTTAATTAAATTTTTATTTATTACCTTTGCGATTGTAACGTTGCATCTTTCTGGAAACATTTTGTGATTTTCAATTTGAGGACCAATTTTTGTAATATCGAAATTTTCAATTGTATCAACAAAAAAAAACAACATGAGGGTTTCCAACATTCACAGAAGTCCCACCAGTATGTTCTTTTTTATTTAAATCATTAATTCTAATATTTAAATTTTTTGTATCTATTTCATTAGAAATAGGAATTTCATTCCAGTCAGTTTTTGCATTTCCAATTTCAGTTGTGACAAGGTTATTTCCTAATATCTCTGATTTTAAATTTCCAGACAGAGTAGTCAGATTAATAGTTTTTTTATTTTTTTCTTTTGAAATTAAATCTGCAACACATCTTGTACCATTACCACACGCACCAGACTCACCACCATCAGAATTAAAAAACTTTAAACGAGCATCAGCATTGTCATCATTTTCAATTAATATTAATTGATCACATCCAATAAAATCTCTATCACAAATTTTAATTATCTGTTCTTTTGTCAAGTCAGTAACTTTTTGTCTATTATCAATGATAATAAAATCATTGCCTAATCCATCCATTTTAAAAGCTTTAATGTCCATATATAGTTATTTAACTTATTTATTGACTTTTTGAACCTCTATTATAGTTTGTGGCAGTTTCCGCAAAAACGTTAAATTTGCGGTGTCTTTGGAAACAAAGAGATCGACACTAGTCAGCGAGGGTTCGCCCACTAGTGCGATTACTGCTGGGTGTAATAAATATGTTTGAAAATTTAACAAATAAATTCGAAGAAATTTTTTCTTCTTTAAAGAAAGCTCCTTCGCTTGATGAAAAGCAAGTTGATGAAGGCTTAAGAGGTATTAGACAAGCCTTACTTGAGGCAGATGTTTCTTTAGACGTTGCCAAAGAATTTGTTGAAAAAGTTAAGCCAAAAGCTTTAGGACAAGAAATAATAAGATCAACATCACCTGGGGATATGGTTGTTAAGATCGTTTATGATGAATTAGTTAATTTATTAGGTGAAAAAAATAATGATATAAACCTTAATGCAGTTCCACCAGTGCCAATGATGCTAGTTGGATTACAAGGTTCTGGTAAAACAACAACGACCGCTAAACTTGCAAGATACTTAGAAAATACAAAAAAGAAGAAAGTTATGATGGTTAGTTTAGATATTTATAGGCCAGCTGCTCAAGAACAATTAAAATCTTTAGGTGAGCAAAATAATATCTTAACCCTACCTATAATTGAAGGTCAACAGCCAAGTGATATTTGTCAAAGAGCTATTAGTGCTGCTAATTTGAATGGCGCTGACATCATATTATTTGATACCGCAGGTAGGACGCAAATAGATTTACAAATGATGAGTGAAATCAAACAAATTGAAAGTACAATTAATCCTGTTGAGACTTTTTTAGTTGCCGATTCTCTTACAGGACAAGTTGCAGCATCTGTAGCAAAAGAATTTAAAAATACAGTTAATTTATCAGGAATAATCTTAACAAGAGCAGATGGTGACGCTAGAGGTGGAGCAGCTGTAAGTATGAAATTTATTTCACAAGTACCAATTAAATTTTTAGGGGTTGGGGAAAAAATTGAAAATCTTGAGGTCTTTCATCCAGATAGAATTGCAAACAGAATTTTAGGCATGGGAGATATTGTATCTCTCGTAGAAAAGGCAGCACAGGATCTTGGTGAAGAAAATATAAAAAAAGCTGAAGAAAATTTAAAAAAGGGACAATTTTCAATGCAAGATTATTTAACTCAATTAAGACAAATGAAAAAAATGGGAGGTATAGAAGGAATGATGTCTTTTATGCCAGGAGTGTCAAAAGTTAAGTCACAAATGGATGCTGCAGGTATAGATGAGAGTGTTATTACAAAAAATGAAGCAATCATTTTATCTATGACAAAAAAAGAGAGAGAAAACCCAAAAATAATTGATGGTTCGAGAAAAAAAAGAATTGCTAATGGTTCCGGCACAGATCCAGCCACTATCAATAAATTGCTTAAGCAATTTAAAATGATGTCTGAAATGATGAAAAAGATGTCAAAAGGAAATCTGAAAGGTATGTCTGACAAAGGAATACCACCAGAATTATTAAATCAA
>CACGEC010000002.1 GCA_902572005.1 uncultured Pelagibacteraceae bacterium
AACCAAAAGTTGAAAGTTCACTATTAAAATTTACACCCAAAAAAAAATTTTTTGAACTAAAAGACCCAAATAATTTAGAAAAAATTACCCGAATTTTTTTTAATCATCGAAGGAAAATGATAAAGAAACCATTTTACCAAATATTTTCAAAAAATATTGATATTCTTGAAAAATTAAATATTTCCTTAGATTTAAGACCTCAAAATCTAAATTTTGAAACTTATTACAAATTAGCAAGAGAATACGAAAAATTAAGACGTTAATTTTTCAACGTGTTGTCTTATAAAATCTTTATCATAATCTTTTGATCCATTTATTATTTCTGCTTGAATCAAATTAAAAATTTTAGTGTAACATTTTTCTAAATTTTCATTTATAACTACATAATCATAATTGATCCAATGCAGTACATCCCTTTCAAATTGTTTCATTCTTTCTTCAGCTATTAATTTATCTTTCATATCTCTATTGGATAATCTTTCAAATAAAACCTCTTTGCTTGGTGGTAATATAAAGAATGTAATTAATTTATAATCTAGTCTTTTATTCTTTATTTGATCTGCACCTTGCCAATCAATATCAAATAAAACATTTTTTCCTTTATTAAGCTTGTCAATTACGGGAGTTCTTGTTGTCCCATAATAATTATCAAAAACTTTTGCATACTCTAAGAACTCTTGATTTTTAATCAGTCTTTTAAATTTATTCTCATCAACAAAATAGTAATCTTGATTTTCTATCTCGTTTGCCCTTGGTCGACGTGTGGTATGTGAAATTGAGATTTCAAAGTTATTTTTTTTCGATAGAAGATTTACTAAGGTTGTTTTTCCAGCTCCAGACGGAGAGGATAAAACTATCATTATCCCATCATTTTCTGTGGGCATTTAATTAAATTAGTTTGCTTTTCCTTCAATAAATTTTACAGCGTCACCAACTGTTAAAATTTTTTCAGCTTCACTATCAGATATTTCTGAACCAAATTCTTCTTCAAAAGCCATTACTAATTCAACTGTATCTAGACTGTCTGCACCTAGGTCATCTATAAAACTAGAATCTTCAGTAACCTTTGCTTCATCTATACCAAGGTGATCTGCTACTATTTTTTTAACTTTGCTTGAAACATCTTCTGACATATTGATCCTTTTTTGTTTTAAATTCTTAATAGTTTAAAAACATGTTTTGTCAAGCCATATACATACCACCATTGACATGTAATGTTTCTCCATTGATGTAATTTGACTGTTCTGAGGCCAAAAAAAGAACAGCATTTGCTATATCTTCTGGTTCTCCTAATCTAGCTGATGGAATTTTTGATAATATAACATCTTTAAATTTGTCGTCTATTTTGTCAGTCATAGCTGTTTTTATAAAACCAGGAGAAATACAATTAATATTGATATTTTTTTTGGCATATTCAATTGCTAAAGTTTTTGACATTGCCACAATACCTGCCTTAGATGCAGTGTAATTTGCCTGACCTAAATTACCTGTGTGACCAACAACTGATGTAATATTAATAATTTTTCCAGATTTATTTTTTAACATTTTTTTTATTGCAAATTTGCTTAATAAAAATGTGGAAGTTAAATTAATATTAATTACTTTTTTCCATTCATCTAAACTCATTCTGATTGATAAATTATCTTGGGTAATTCCTGCATTATTAACTATACAATCTAAATTTCCACCAAGCTCTGTGGTAGCTTTTTCAATAAACTCCTCTATTTTTTCATTTTGAGATATATCAAATTTTAAGATTTTTATTGAATCAAATTTTGATTTTAAATCCTCAAGTTTCTCTAACCGAGTCCCTGAAGCTAAAATATTTGCACCACTATCGTTTAGTTTTTGAACTATCGAGTTACCTATTCCTCCTGAAGCGCCCGTTACTATAATATTTTTACCTTTTAAATCTTTCATATCTTTAATTCTTTTATATCACTATCGCTATTAATAGTATTGATTTTTACATTTTTATCTATTCTTTTAATAAGCCCTGACAAAACTTTACCTGGACCTATCTCAATAAATTGATTGGTGCCTTTACTAATCATATAAATTACACTTTCTCTCCATCTAACTCTATTTTCAATTTGATCAATCAGTAGTTTTTTTAATTCATCTTTATTCAAAATTTCAGTAGCAGTCACATTCGAAATTAAGGTATTTTTTCCATCTATAAAATTTGCTTTTTCAATTTCTGTCTTCATTATATTTGTAGCTTTACTCATAAGTTGACAGTGAAAAGGGGCACTAACTGGTAATTTAATATTTTTAATACCATTAGACTTTAAAACTTCAACAAGTTTGGATAAATCCTCATTTTTACCACTTAGTACTATTTGACCTTCTGAGTTATCATTTGCTACCTGCATTTTAAAATTAGATTGATTATCTTTTAATACCTTTTCTATAATTTCAACTTTAGAGCCTAATACTGCCAACATTCCGCCTTGGCCCTTTGGCACAGCATTCTGCATGGCATCTCCTCTTACTCTTAAGAGTTTAATTGTTTCTGAAAAATTCAAATAGTCTGCACATGATAAAGCAGAATATTCGCCTAATGAGTGTCCAGCAAAAAAGCTGGCTTTATTTAAATCAATATTAAACTCTTTTTTAATGACATTAAATATAGAGTAGCTGATAAGATAAATAGCTGGCTGTGTATTTGCGGTAAGATCCAATTCTTCTTTAGGACCATTTAGAATTATTTTTGAAAGAGGAAAATTTAAAACATCATCTGCTTGTTTAAATAGATCTTTTACCAAATCATACTTTTCAAAAAATTCTTTTCCCATTCCAACTATTTGAGATCCTTGTCCTGGAAAAATTACTGAAAACATCTAAAAAAAACCTATTTTTTAATCCTTTTTGCTATTGTAATTGAAGATTTATAATAGTATATCCTCACTTTTTATTAAAGAACATAAATGAATTTATACGAACATACAATTATAGCTAGGCAAGATGCTTCACCAAGTGAAATTAAGCAATTAACTGAAAAGTATTCTAAAATTGTAGAGAAAAATGATGGAGAGGTAGTAAAGTCAGAAAATTGGGGTTTGCTAAATCTTTCATACCTAATAAAAAAAAATAAAAAAGGTAGCTACATTCATTTCAAAATTAAAGGTAAGGGAAATACAATTCAAGAATTAGAAAAAAATGAATCAATAGATAAAAAATTGTTAAGATATTTGACAGTAAAAGTAAAAAAATTTGATTTAGACACAAACTATTTTGCAAGAAAAGATGATAGTGAAAAATTTGAAAAAAAAGAAAGTATTAAAAACTAATTATGCCTAAAAGACAAAGTGGAAACAAAAAAAGCAAACAAAGTAATTTTGCTAAACTAAGTATATTTCAACCAAATAAATATAAGTTCAAAAAATCTTGTCCACTTTCTGTAAAGGGTGCCCCTAAAATTGATTATAAAAATATAAAGCTTTTAAAAAAATATACCTCAGAAAATGGTAAAATTTTACCTTCAAGGATAACAAATGTCAGCCAAAAAAAACAAAGAGAATTATCATTATCAATTAAAAGAGCTAGAAATTTAGCATTACTATAATGAAAGTTGTACTTTTAGAAAATCTGAAAAAAATTGGGTCTATTGGTGAAGTAATAGATGTAAAAAGAGGTTTTGCTAGAAATTTTCTAATAGCAAACAAAAAAGCTTTATATGCTTCTAAAGCTAATGTTTCCCAGGTAGAAAATATAAAATCTGAACTTGCAAAAAAAGATAACCAAAAAAAGAAAGATGCCAAAGAAATTTCTACGAAAATAAATAAAAAAAATTATAAAATAAAAAAATTGAGTACAGAAAATAATGAGCTATATGGATCCGTAAAACCTACAGAAATTTCAAAATTAATATTAGAAATTGACAAACTAGACATCAAGCCATCTTTGATACAACCCGTACAAGAGATTAAGTCTCTTGGAAAATTTAAAGTAAAAATTTCTTTACACTCAGAAGTTGATGCTGAGATATCTATTGAAGTTGAATCTGCTGATAGCATTCAATAATTATACAATTTTTTCCCCAGGCACTTTTAAAAATTTTTATAACTTATTTTTCATGTAGATTAATGAAATGGAAAATAAATTAAGTTTAGTAAAAGATAATTTCAAAGAATTGCCAAATAATATTGACGCTGAACAGGCTGTAATAGGATCTATTTTGGTAACAAATGAAATATTTGATGAAATAAATATAATTATATCAAGCAAAAATTTTTATGATCCTATGCATCAAAAGATTTTTGAGGCAATTGAAAACCTCATTTATAAAGGAATGCTAGCAAATCCTATTACTCTTAAAAATTACTTTGAGAACGAAAAAGATGATTTAAATGTTCCTGAATACCTTGTAAAGATAACAAAATTTTCTACATCAACGAGACAAGCAATTGAATATTCAAAAATAATTTACGATATGTTTGTTAGAAGAGAGCTTATAAAAATTTCAGAGCAAACTATTGATACGGCAAAAATCAATGATTTAAATACTAGTGGTCAAAATATAATAGAAAATTCTGAAAGACTATTATTTGATTTAGCTGAAAAAGGTTCTTTTAATTCATCATTGGTAAAATTTGATGAAGCAATGAAACAAACTATTGAAATGGCATCAGCAGCTTATAAAAATGATGAGGGTATTGTGGGTGTGCCAACTGGGTTAAGAGATTTAGATGATAGATTGGGCGGTCTTCATCAGTCTGATTTAATAATAATAGCCGGACGACCATCGATGGGTAAAACCGCACTAGCAACCAATATAGCTTTTCATGCAGCAAAAAAATTGCAAGATAATAGTAAAAAATCATCCATCGCTTTTTTTTCACTGGAAATGTCATCAGAACAACTTTCAACAAGAATTCTAGCAGAACAATCAAGAATCAAATCTAATGATATAAGGCGAGGTAAAATTTCAGATGAACAATTTGATAAATTTATCGAAACTTCAAAAAATATTTCAGAATTACCTTTGTATATTGATGAAACACCCGCAATTAGTATTGCTGCAATGAGTAATAGAGCTAGACGAATAAAAAGGTTGTTTGGACTTGATATGATTGTGGTTGATTATATTCAGTTAATGAGGGGTAATTATAATAATAAAGATGGAAGAGTTCAGGAAATATCAGAAATAACTCAAGGCCTTAAAGCAATAGCTAAGGAATTATCAGTGCCTGTTGTGGCGCTTTCCCAACTTTCAAGAGCAGTTGAACAAAGAGATCAAAAAAAACCACAATTATCTGACTTAAGAGAGTCAGGTTCAATTGAACAAGATGCAGATGTTGTGATGTTTGTCTATAGAGAGGCTTATTATTTGGAGAGACAGGAGCCCAGACCTGCAACTGTTGAGCACGCTGAGTGGCAGGCAAAAATGAATGAAGTTTCAAATTTGGCAGAAATTATAATTGGTAAACAAAGACATGGACCAACAGGAAACGTAATGCTAGAGTTTGAGGCAATGTTTACTAAATTTAAGGATACTCAAAACAGCTAAATTCCAATATAAAAGAGATAAAATGTTTGCCCAGTTTTATCAAAATATCATACTTAAAAATCCTAAATCCATTTTTGTTATTCTTATAATTACCCTACTTAGTTTTGGGTATTATTCTAAAGATTTTAGACTTGATGCATCATCTGAAACTTTATTGATTGAGGGCGACCCAGACTTAAAATATCTACAAGAAATAACTAAAAGATACGGATCCAAGGAATTTCTTATTTTAACATACACACCAAACGATGGGATGATTTCAGATAACTCGATAAACAATTTATTAAGTTTAAAATATAAGATTCAAAGTTTAAATTGGGTTCACAGTGTCATCACACTTTTAGACATCCCTTTGTTAAATAGTTCTGATGTCCCCTTGCAAGAAAGACTTGAAAACTTTAAAACTCTCAAAGATGAAGATATTGATAAAGAACGGGGCTTTAACGAAATTCTAAGCAGTCCGGTCTTTAGAAATTTTGTAATAAGCGAAGATGGTAAAACAAGTGGAATAATTGTTAATATAAAGCAAGCTAAAGAAATAAACTTTTCTGACAAATCAAAAAAAGAAATAGAAGACCATAAAGATCAAATAAAAAAACAAAATCATCAAAATATTCTTGAAATTAGAGATGTTATTAAAAGTTATGAGGATATTGGAAAAATTCATTTGGGAGGAATTCCTATGATTGCAGACGATATGATGTCATTTATTAAAAGTGATATAATAGTCTTTGGAATTGGAGTTTTTCTTTTTATAATTGCTACTTTGTGGTTTGTTTTTAAAAAACTTATTTGGATAGTTGTTCCTATAAGTAGTTGTTTTTTTTCTGTTATAATAATGATGGGAATACTTGGATTGCTCGGATGGAAGGTGACAGTTATATCATCCAACTTTATCGCGCTAATGTTAATTTTAACTATGGCAATGAATATTCACATTAGCACAAGATTTTTACAACTTAAAGAAAGTCATCCAAACAAAAGTGTGTTGGATTTAATTTCTTTAACTACTAATAAAATGTTCTGGCCAATCTTGTATACTGTCTTAACAACAATCATTGCTTTTTTGTCTTTAATTTTTAGCGAAATAAAACCTATTATTGATTTTGGATGGATGATGACACTTGGTCTAATGACTTCATTTGTTGTAACTTTCACTTTACTACCAACTCTAATTAATTTTGTACCTAAAGAAAATATTTCTTTAAAAAAATATGAAGACTCAAAAATTACATCTTTTTTTGGAAGAGTATCTCTTAACAATCAAAAGACAATTTTTGTTGTAACGGGAATCGTGGTTTTATTAAGTTTAATGGGAATTAGCCGTCTTGAGGTCGAAAATAGTTTTATAAATTATTTTAGTAAAAAGACAGAGATTTATAAAGGTATGAAGCTAATTGACGAAAAACTTGGAGGAACCACACCTCTTGAAGTAATTCTCAAATTTCCAAACAAAGACAAAGCTAACTCTGATGTTGAAGATGAATTTGAAGATTGGGGAGACGAAGATGATCAAAATGAGGAAAAGTATTGGTTTACAAAAGATAAAATTGATAAAATTTCATCAGTACATAACTATTTAGATAGTTTGCCACAAGTTGGAAAAGTTTTGTCTTTCTCTTCAATAATCGATGTTGCAACCTTACTAAATAACAATAAGCCTCTTGGAACATTAGAGATGGGTGTTTTGTACTCTAAAATTCCTAAAAGCATAAAAACAGAGATAATTGATCCATATATTTCAATTGAAGATAATGAGGCTCGAATTAATTTAAGAATAATAGACTCACAAGAAAATTTAAGAAGAAACGAATTGATAAAAAAAATAAACTTTGATTTAAAAAATAAGATCGGTTTAGAAGAAAAAGAATTTAAACTAGCAGGTGTTTTAATTTTATTTAATAATTTACTACAAAGTCTTTTCAAATCTCAGATACTTACTCTAGGCTTAGTTATGTTAGGTATTTTTGCAATGTTTTTAGTACTTTTTAAAAATGTTAAATTGTCTTTAATTGGTGTGGTTCCTAATTTTATAGCTGCATTTTTTATTCTAGGAATAATAGGTTTAATAGGAATTCCATTAGATATGATGACAATTACTATTGCTGCAATTACGATTGGAATTGCTGTAGATAATAGTATTCATTATATTTATAGATTCAAAGAAGAATTTAGAATTTTAAAAGATTACAATAAGACTTTAAATTTATGTCACTCGACTGTAGGTAGAGCAATTTTAAATACATCAATAACTATTGTTTTTGGTTTTTCAATATTGGTTTTATCAAAATTTATTCCTACAATTTATTTTGGGATTTTTACAGGGCTTGCAATGTTGCTAGCAATGATCTCTGTTTTGACGCTATTGCCCTCTCTAATACTGCTGGTCAAACCATTTGGGAAATAATTTAATGCCTGACTTTCTCGAGTATTTTTATAACACTACATCAATTATAGACATCTTTTATATAATTATTACAATCTTATCATTAATAAAGTGTTACAAAAAAGGTTTTGTTTTAAGTATATTGTCAATGGCTAAATGGTTTTTGGCCTACATAATAACTTTATTAATTTTTCCAAGAGTCAAACCTTATTTAAAAAATATAATTGATAATGAATATGTGCTCGATATAGGTTTGGGGATGATAATTTTTGTTATTGTTATTTTTTTAATCTTAATGATTAATAAAGGATTAAGTAAAGCAATTCATTACACAGGAATCGGTAGTTTGGATACAATGTTCGGATTCTTTTTTGGATTTATTCGAGCTTACATAATATCAATATGTATATTTTCTGGTGTACATGTGGTCTATAATTATGATAAATGGCCGATAAATTCCGACAAATCATTCATCTTTCCATATATTGAAAAAGGTAGTAATTATTTATTGAAAGAATTTCCTAATGAAAAAACATATCAAGACTCTAAAGAAAAAATTGAGGAACTTTAATCCTAAGCTAAAAGAAGAATGTGGGGTATTTGGTGTAAGTAATGCTATTGATGCCTCAGCTTTAGTTGCGCTTGGTCTTCATGCTCTACAGCACCGTGGCCAAGAAGGTTGTGGTATTGTTACTTTTAATGGAAAACAATATTTTTCAGAAAAAAGATTTGGATTAGTTGGTGATAACTTTAATAAAGAAAAGATATTAAAAAATTTACAAGGTAATCACGCCATAGGACATAATCGATATAGCACAACTGGAGAAAATACTTTGAGAAATATTCAGCCATTTTTTGCTGATACTAATGCCGGTGGTATTGGCGTTGCACATAATGGAAATTTAACAAATTCAATTTCTTTGCGAAAAAAACTAGTTGAGGATGGTGCGATTTTTTATACTACCTCTGATACTGAAACAATTGTTCAATTAATTGCTAAATCAAAAAGAGTAAAGACTATTGACAAGGTTGTTGATGCAATTTTTCAAATACAAGGTGGTTATGCTTTAGTAATGCTTACTCAAAATTCTCTTATTGGAGTTAGAGATCCTTATGGTATAAGGCCTTTGGTTATAGGTAAATTAAAGAATAGTTATGTTTTAGCATCAGAAACTTGTGCGCTAGATATCATTGGTGCAAAATTTGTTAGAGAGGTTGATAATGGTGAAATTGTTTTGATTGAAAATGATGAGCTAAAAAGTATTAAACCTTTTCCCCCTAAGAAAATAAGACCTTGTGTTTTTGAATATATTTATTTTGCAAGACCAGATAGTATTTTAGATGGTAAGACTGCTTACGAACACAGGAAAAATTTAGGAGCTGAATTGGCTAAAGAAAACGATATTGATGCAGATATAATTGTACCTGTGCCTGACTCAGGAAATGCAGCAGCTTTGGGTTTTGCACAACATCTTGGAAAAAATTTTGAATTAGGTCTTATTAGAAATCATTACGTTGGAAGAACATTTATTGAGCCTAGTCAAAAAATTAGAAGCTTGGGAGTAAAATTAAAATTAAATGCAAATAAATCGGCAATTAAAGGTAAAAAAATAATTTTGATTGATGACTCATTGGTAAGAGGCACAACTTCTCATAAAATAGTTAAAATGCTTTATGATGCTGGGGCAGATGAAGTTCATGTTAAAATTGCTTGTCCAGAAATCAAATATCCAGATTTTTATGGAGTAGATACCCCAACAAAAAAAGAGTTGCTTGCTGCAAATAAAACCAATGAAGAAATATGTGAATATATTGGGGCAAAATCTTTAAAGTTTTTGTCATTAGATGGAATGTATAGAGCTATAGGATTTGATAAAAGGAACCAAAATTATCCTCAGTTGACAGATCACTATTTTACTGGTGACTATCCAGTTAAACCCATTGATGAGCTTGGTGATAATAAAGTTACACAGCTGTCTTTACTAAGTACTGCATCAAATAATTAGATTATAACGTTAATTAATAAATGAAAATGATCAAAACAAAAGAACAGATTATTGAATATTTTAATTCAGGAATTAAAAAAACAAAAAATTTCAAAATTGGAATTGAGCACGAAAAATTTTTATTTAATAACAAAAATGACAAAAGAGTAGACTATTCAAAAATAAAAGAAATGTTTGCAGCAATGCTAGAATTTGGTTGGAACCCAATTTTAGAAAAAGGAGATATTATAGGATTAAATAAAGGAGGAAAAAATATTACTCTTGAACCAGGGAACCAAATAGAGTTATCAGGAGAAAAACTTAATCATTTACATGAAGCCTGTGCAGAATCTCAAGATTATTTATTTGAACTAAGACAAGTTACAAACAAATTAAATTTAAGTATCGTCAGTACTGGATTTGATCCAATATCAAAATTAAGCGAAATCCCAAATAACCCAAAACGAAGATATAAATTAATGACCAAAGATATGCCACAAGGTGGAGAGCTAAGTTTAGATATGATGTATCGAACTTGCGGTACACAATTGAACATTGATTATAGCTCTGAGGAAGATTTTATTAAAAAATTTAAAATTGCAAATTCAATTGTTCCAATTTCAATCGCATTATTTGCTAATTCTTCAATTGTTGAAAAGAAAAAAAGTAAATACTTATCCTATCGTTCAAAAGTCTGGCAAAATACTTCAAGAGGTGGACTGCCTAAGTTATTTTTTGAAGACTTAAATTTTGAAAAATATGCAGATTTTGTGATGAACTTTCCAATTCTTTTTATTCAAGATAAAGAAAATTACATTTCAGGACAAAGATTTATATTTAAAGATTTTATGGATGGGAAAATTAATGAGATTGGTAAACGATTACCAGATGAAAATGATCTATCGACTCACTTAAGCACAATTTTTACAGAAAATAGATTAAAAAAATATATAGAACTAAGATCAATGGATACTTGTGGGTGGGATTGTTTGTGTGCTGGTCCTGCTTTTAATGTTGGAATGTTTTATGGAAATCTTGATGAAGTTTATGACTTAATTTCTACATGGGATAAAAATAAAATTATTAATGCTTATATGGAATCTCCTCAAAAAGGATTCAATACTCAATTGATGGGAAAAGATCTTCTTCATTGGGCCTCAACTTTATTAGATTTATCTAAAAAGGGATTAGAGAATAGAGATATACTTAATAAAAATGGAAAAAATGAAACTTTGTTTTTAAATCATTTACAAAAAGTAATTGATAATAAAACAACAAACGCAGATCATATGATAAATAAATTTTCTAAAAATGAAGATTTAAGTGAATTATATGACGAGTAAAATTGTTGCTATACAAGGAAACAGTCTATCAAAACTTAATCCATTAACTGATACAAGTGTCTTCTTGGCTCACGAAATCCAGAAAAAAAAATACAAAGTTTTTTATTATTATCCTGAAAACTTATCAATAATTAATTCAGAAGTCACTGCAAATGGTTTTTTCGTAAAATTTAATTATAATAAACCAAAGTTTTTTAAAATCATTAAAAAACAAAATTTAGTTCTATCAAAATGTAAATTTATCCTTATTAGGCAAGATCCACCATTCAATTTGGAATATATTTCGACAACTTTTATATTAGATACTATTAATCATAAAGTTAAAATAGTTAATAACCCAACCTCAATAAGAAATGTATCTGAAAAACTATATTCAGCTAAATTCCAAAAATTTATGCCTAATACTATTTTTACACAAACAATTAGTGAAATTAAAAATTTTTTTAAAGTAAATAAAGAAGTTATTCTTAAACCCATTCATAGTTATAGTGGTAATGATATACTCTTACTTAATAAATTTAGTTTAAAAAAGATAAAAAAATTCATTAATAAACATCAGTATATAATGTGTCAAAAATATTTACCGAAAATTTACAAGGGAGATAAACGTGTATTTTTAATAAATGGAAAAGTAGTTGGTGTAATTTCAAGAGTTCCTAAAAAAGGATCTTTTTTAAGTAATTTAAGTAAAGGCGCATCACCTAAGAATACAAAATTAACAAATATAGAAAAAAAAATATCCAATTTAATTGCCAGAGATTTAAAAAAAGAGAATATATTTTTTGCAGGAATTGACTTTATAGATCAAAAGATTAATGGTGATATTAATGTTACATCACCTACTGGATTAAAAACTTTTTATGATCTTTCAAAAATTAATCTTGCTAAAACTTTTTGGAAAGAATTAAAAGCATGAGAAACTTTACTGATCAACAAAAAGGGTCCCTGATGGCTTTTGTGGCAGTAATGTTCATAACTCCAGATTCATTATTTATTAGGCTTTCAAGTGTGGATACATGGGGGTTAGTTTTTTATAGAGGAATAATCCCCTTTTTTACAGTTTTTCTCGGTATGTTGCTAATTTATAAATTAAGTTTTTTTAAAATTCTTTTTACTAGTGGCTATCACGGCCTTATTTATATCGGAACATTTAGCATTACTAACATCACTTTTGTAGTCTCTATACAAAATACAAATGTAGCTAACACGCTTGTTATGATTGCTACAGCACCTATGCTTTCAGCTATTCTTGGTGCAATTTTTTTAAAAGAGCCACCTGATAGAAAAACATTGCTCTCAATAATTATTACTTTTTTTGCTATAATTTATATATTTTTTGACTCTCTTAAATTAGGTAACTTTTATGGTGATATCTTAGGATTTATAACTGCTGTAGGTTTGGCTGTTGGAGCAGTTACAATTAGATCTGCAAAAACAAAAAATTTAGTTCCAGCCGCTGTGGTTGGTAAGTTATTTGTAGCTTCTTTCGCTTTATTTTTTATTGAAAGCTTTGCTCTTGTAGATAAGGATTTGTTTATAGTTCCCTTGATGTGCATATTATGTGTTGCAATACCTTTTGTATTAGTCACTATAGCGCCAAGATTTATACCTGCGGCTGAAGTAAATCTATTTTTCTTATTAGAGACCATTATAGGTCCTATTTGGGTTTGGCTTATTATAAAAGAACAACCAAGTATAGAGACCCTTCAAGGAGGTATGGTTATAATCATTACTATTGCAGTACACTCCTTTTTAAAAATCAGAAATTCTTAAACTTGTCACAATTAAGACTTGATTTAATAATACATCGCGAATAGTTACGTCAATTTTATGAATAAAGTTTTAAAAAATTCTTGGGCACTATTTATAGGCATGGGATTCATTATGATGGCGTATGGTTTTCAAGGCTCTCTTTTAGGAGTAAGAGCAGTTCAAGAAGAATTTAGTTTAACAGCAACCGGCTTTATGATGTCAGGGTATTTTGTAGGATATTTTATAGGTGCAGCAACTATTCCTAATATAATTTCTAGAGTTGGTCACATCAGAGTTTTTGCAGCTTTTGCATCGTTAGCTTCATTAGTTATTTTGGTACATTCAATTTTAATTAATCCCTTTATCTGGTTTTTACTTAGAGTACTCACTGGGATAAGCATGGTTTGTATTTATACTGTAGCTGAAAGTTGGCTTAATGACAGATCAAGTAACAAAAACAGAGGAAGCGTTCTTTCAATATATATGGTCATACTTTATGGTTCTATGGGTATAGGAATGTTTTTACTAAACTTCAGTAGTCCTAAAAATTTCCAACCATTTATTTTAGTTTCTGTTATTACATCTGTTGCTTTAATACCAATCTTACTTACTAAAAAAAAACCACCAACTTTTAAAAGAATTAAAGCAATGACACTTAAAGATCTTTACGATGCATCTCCATTTGGCATGGTGAGTTCATTTTTTTATGGAACTATTCAAGCTGCTTTATTCACTCTATTAGCTGTTTATGCAACTTCTATGAATTTTACAATATTAGAGATATCTATAGTAACTTTTCTTTTAGCAATATCAGGTGCTATTTCACAATTTCCAATTGGAAAAATATCAGATCTTTATGATAGAAGAAAAGTAATTGTTTTTTCGACTTTTGGAGCAGCAATTTTTGCAATTTTAGCAATTTTTGTTTCTCGACAAATGTATTTACCAGAGGGTCTTGCAACAAGTAAGACTTGGTTTTATATTTTTTTAATTCTTTTTTCATTTTGTAGTTTGCCAATGTTTTCTCTGATATTAGCTCATACTAATGACTATATTCCAAAAGAAAAATTTGTTGCTGCAGGTGCAGGACTTCAGTTTGTATTTGGATTGGGTGCAATGAGTGGTCCATTTTTATGCTCAATATTTATGGATATTGTTGGATCAAATGGATTTTTTATATTTTTATTTTTCTTTCATTCAGTAATTGGAGTTTTTGGTATTTATAGAATGAAAATTAGACAAACAGTTGATAATCCAGATTCTCAATTTGTTGCAATGCCGCAAACAATTACTCCAGCCGGAATTGAGTTAAACCCAACAACAGAACCTATAGAAGAGCCTATTAAAGAAGAAGATAAAATAAATTAATTGTATTTATCAATATATTCAGACATTTTAGTTAAAACTTGTTTTTTGTTGAGTTTATCTGTCCTTATTAAAATTGCATCTTTTACTCTTATCAAAGGGCTATTTTTTCTTTTCTTATCCATTTGTGTCCTTTTATTCAAAGATTTTTTTACTTCTGCTAAAGGGACTTTTTTTTTTATATCTAGCCATCTTCTGTAACTTGCTACATTAAGATCACACTTAAAGTAAAAAGCTAAATCATATTTAGGGTTTTTAGCAAGAATTTTACTTGCAATATCTCTTCCCTCGACACATATCCTCTTATTTTTTTTTATAATTTTATTTTGAAATTTATTCACTATTTCTCTTATTTTTTTATCTTTGGCCAACATAGCAGCATGATTACTTATTTCTTCAGAGTGTAAATTTTGTTTTGAAATAGCTTTATATGAAACTTTTTTAAATTTTTGGTTTAAAAAGGGAATAAGATTTTTTGGATTATGTTTAATTACGAGCTTACCGACATATCTATAAATCAAACCCGAGTTTATTAGTAATAAACCATATTTTTTTGAAATTAACTTTGCAGCAGTACTTTTTCCACTTGCGGACTCTCCGTCACAAGCAATAATTAATTTATTTAATTTTTTCACTAAATCTTAATAATGTTTTGATCAGTTTATTGCAAAAAAATTATTTAAAATCTGAACATTTGTAAGAGAATTATCACTTGTAGGTTGAAACTCAAAATAGTCACGGAACAAAAAGTTTTTTTATTCTTTGTATTGAAACAAAGTCCATTCTTTGCTCAAATAGTTTTTTAAAAAAATGGCAAAGAAAAAAAATACAAAACCTAAAAATAGAAGAAAAACTTCTAATCAAAATAATGGTTTAGCAAAAATTGCAACTATTACTACTAAGTCGCTTAGTAGTGCCTTTATTAATTTTAAAAAAAACCAAGAAATTAAAAAGATTAAAGAGATCAAGTTAAAGAAACTTCAAGAAAATAATAATGTTGTAAGAGAAAGAAAAGAATTAAAAATTTTGGAAGAAAAGCTCAAAAAAGAAGATAATAAATTAAGATCTAAAGAAGATGAATTGAGAATTAAAGAAAAAGAATTAAGATCTAAAGAAGAACAACTTAAAATTGAAAATGAAAGATTAACTAAAAAAGATGAAAATTTGATATTAGTGACAAATGATCTGAGAAATAAAGAAAAAGAATTGAAAATAAAAGAAGAGGAACAAAGTAGAAAAGATATAGATTTAAAAGCAAGAGAGGAAGAGCAAAAAAGTTTAGAATTAAAAGAAAAAAGAAGAAGAGAAAGAGCTTTAAAACTTATTAAAGAAGAGGAAGAAAAACAAAGACAATTAGAGTATATAAAAATTAAAGAATGGGAAGAAAAATTCGACAGAGAACAAAAAGCAAAAGAGCATCGTGAGAATTTAAGAGAGCAACGATTAAGAGAAAAAGAATTAGAAAAATTAAGATCTTTTGAGGAAAAAGAAAAAACAGCTGAGAGTAATTTTTCGAGTGGATTAGAAAAATTTGAGATTAGTAAAAATAAGGAAAATTAAAAAAATCTTAATTATTTTAAAAATATCTTTCATCCAAAATTGTCTTTAAGTAATGAATAAAGAAAATAAAAGCAAGCTTTGGAAAAGTATTCAAGAAGCTGGCGATTATTTGGTTGGACAATTACCTGAACACCCCAATCATCCTAGAGGCCGAAACCCTTATGCCCATGTAGCTATCTGTGTCAAAGAAAAATTTAATGATAGTTATAAGGATATTCCTGATGAAAAATATAACGAAGTTATAAAATTTATTGAATTTCTAAAAAAAAATCCAAGTTAAAAACTATTGTTTAGGAAAATAGTCTTTAAGCTCACCTTCTCTATAAACATCAGCTGTACAACAGTGAAGGCCCCCGCCGAAAGCATAAGCATCTCTCAATTCGACTGGTATTACTTCCATCCCAAGTTTATCTAATTGTTCGGCTTGATACTTTTCACTTTTTTCAACGCAAACAGTTTTAGGGTCTAATATTAATACATTCATTGATAACCAAACAGAAGAATAGCAAAGTGGAGGTGGTTCATTATGAGCTGGTTGTGCAGCGTCTATTATTTCCCAACCATTTTTCTCAAATAATTTTCTTTGATCTTTTGGAAGTTTCCTTTGTGGATTATTTATAATTAGTCCCTCTTTAATTGGTGTAAAAGTTGCATCTATGTGGATTGGGTAAGGATCTCCTGGAAAGTTTACTGCATGGACTCTGTGATCCTTATAATGTCTTTTTAACCAATCAATACCTTTTAAGTTTGTTGTAAATCCATGCTGAACAACAAGATCTTTACCAAATCTTAAAACATCAGCCGCATCAAATAATGGTTCCTCTTCAGTCGTTACAAAAAATTTTTCCTCTGTCCATTGTAATCTTTTTTGAATACCAATTTTATCTGAGAGATAATCTTTTCTGTAATCGGCATCTGTTAATCTTGGTTTTGGTGCTGACTCATGCCTCATGTTTGGATCGGAATTATAATATTCTTTTAATAATGGTCTATAACAAAGATATTCAAACCATCGACAACGATAACTCATTGTTGCCTCTAGAATTTCATTTCCTACAGTAAGCAGTACATCTCTCGGTGGCATACAGCCAAACATTGTTTCTGCTTCCCAATCAGGCGTAGATGTTTTTTGATTAAAGTTTATAGGAGAAGGTCTATCAACTCTTATGCCTCGTTTAATAAGAGTGTTAGAAAAGTCGTCCAATAACTGATTTGCTTTATCTACTGTATCTCTAGTTCTAGGACCAAACTGACCTCTCATGTCAGAGTCTTCAGGAACTTTTGCATCTAGTGCGGGCTCAGGTGCTGGAATGCAAGTTCCATCTGCCCTCCCCACAATAACATGTTTCAATGGATCCCATTCATTCCAACTATTTACAATGGTTTTTTTATTATTCATAAAGATCAATTTTTTATAATATTATGCTCAGGGCCAAAAGGAAATTTTGTTATATTTTCTACGCTATCTTTCCCTATCACCAGAATGTCATGCTCTCTATATCCGCCTGCACCAGGTTTCCCATCTGGAATCATAATCATAGGTTCCATTGAAACAACCATATTTTCCTCAAGAACTGTGTTAATGTCCTCCCTTAGTTCAAGTCCAGACTCTCTTCCGTAAAAATGAGACAACATTCCAAAAGAATGACCATATCCAAATGTTCGATATTGAAGATAGCCAAGTTCTGCAAATAATTCATTGAGCTCATTACAAATGTCAGAGCACTTTACTCCTGGTTTAATCAATTCTAATCCTCTTTTGTGAACTTTAACGTTTGCTTCCCACGCTTTTAAAGACTCATCATCTACTTGATCTAAAAATAAAGTTCTTTCTAAAGCAGTGTAATAACCAGAAATCATTGGAAATGTATTTAATGATAAAATATCTCCTTTTTGAAGGCTACGATTTGTTTTGGGATTATGAGCACCATCAGTATTGATCCCTGATTGAAACCAAACCCATGTGTCCATATATTCTGCACCTGGATAAGTTCTTGCAATTTCTCTTTCCATTTTATCGCGTCCAGCAATTGCAATTTCTAACTCAGTATTTTGTTCTTTGATATTTTTAACAATTTCTTCCCCTCCTATATCAGCAATTCTTGCCCCATTTTTGATGATATCGATCTCTTCTTTAGACTTGATCATCCTTAATTTCATTAAATCTTTTGAAACGTCATTAAATACAGAGAAAGTAAAAATTGATCCAATTTTTTCTTTCATTTCTAAGGTGACATGATCATATTCAAGACCTACAGATTTTGGAGGCTCATCTCTTCCAATTATTGAAACAATTGCTTTTAAAAAATTGTCTCTTTTCCAATCTGTGTAAATTACATTATCACAATGAGATCTTCTCCATGGCTGACTTGCATCAATATTTGCAGATATGGTAAAAATTTTTTTTTTTGTAATCAAACATCCATAAGGTCTTCCAAATGAACAATAAATAAATCCAGTATAATATGCGATATTGTGCATTGATGTTAAAATAATCATATCTAAATTATTTTTATCCATCACGGTACGTAATTTTGAGACTCTTTCCTTATACTCTTTTTCAGAAAATGGTAATTTTACTTTTTCTCCGTTTTTTAATTCAAAAAAATCAGGTCTTTCCATAAATTTTTTTAATTAAGTGCTATATATCTTTTGTTCCATCTCATTATGAGACTGTAATATACAATTGATATAAAGAGAAAGAACCCACCTACAATAGTGTTGGTTGAGGGTATTTCGTTAATTCCAAAAAGTGGTAGCCATACCCAAAAAATTCCACCAATCACCTCAGTAAGAGAAAGTAAAGTAAGTTCAGCTGCAGGAATAGCCTTTGATCCAATAGAATATAAGATTAATCCTAGACATACTAATGTTCCATGAAGTGAAAACATAGAACTATTATAACTGGTTGCAAAAAAAGGTTGTTTGGTTAATAAAATTATGATCGATGCAAATACAAAGCAAAATAATCCTGCAATAGCTACTGTAGTAAATTTCGGTGTTTCTTTTCTCCATCTAAGAGTTACAGAGAATACTGAAAAACCAATTGACGAAACAAGCCCAAAAACAAAACCCAATAAAGAGTTTTTTTCAGTGTTTCCAATTGCCATAATTATGATTCCAATTGTAGCAACAATGATTGAAACCCAAACATTTAATGAAATTTTTTCTTTTAAAAATAAATAAGCCAATATTGCAGTAAAAAATGGCATTGCAGCTAAACATAATAGAGTCACTGCGGCAGAAGTATTTGTAATTGAATAAATAAAAGTAATCATTGCTACACCAAGCCCTGTCCCACCAATTATTCCAGATCTACCAACTTTTTTGTAATTTTTATAAAAATTAATTCCCTCTTCAAAGTACAAATATAAATTTAAAATTATAAATATTGTTAAACCTCGACCAAAAATATATTGCCAAGGAACCATATGCGGATTGTCCATATATCTCACAACAAGTGGACCAAAAGACCAAAGAATTCCTGCAAATAAAACTACAGGGATAGCAATTTTTTCATTTTTTAGCTCAATCATAGTGAATATTTAATTCTTATTAGTTTGAACTACAACAAAAATTCAACCTTCCCTAAAAATTTTGATTTGGATAATGTGGAGAAAAACAATCTACGATTTCTCCTTTTTTAAATTTAGACTTGCCAGATGGTAATAAAGTCCAAATATTTGAATTGGTAAAAGATTTAATTCTAAATGATTCTTGCCCTTTTAAAATTTCAACTTCTATTTTACCATTTTTAGTTGTATTAATCTTGCTCTTTACAAATCTAGTAAAATTAATCTTTTTCTCAAAATTATTTTTTAAAATTGCTTTAAGCGGTTTTTCTTCATTGATTCCAAGTAGAGTTTGTAAATAAGGATAAACAAAAAATCTAAAACAGGCTGCAGTAGAAATAGGATTGCCAGGAAGACCAAAAATAGCTTTTTGCTTTCCTTTGATATTGGCAAATAAAATCGGTCTACCAGGTCTTATTGCAACACTTTTAAAATAATTTGATAATTTGAATTTATTTACAATTTTAGGAACATAATCGAATTTTCCAGCAGATACAGCGCCAGAGGTGATAATAATATCAATTTTTGAATTAAGCATTTTTTTTATCTGTCTTTCAAAAGTTAATTCATCTTTATCTTTCAAAATTCCTCCATAATAAAAATTAAATAAAAAATTTTTAGCAATAGACTTTATATAATGACTATTAGAATTTCTCACCTTCCAGTCTGGGATAATTTCTTTGTCACTAATTTCGTTACCTGTAGAAAAAAACAAAACATTAGGAATTCTTTTCACTTTAATATTTTTAATACCAAGTGATTTTAAAACTAATATATGATTAGAGTTTAAAATTGTACCTCTTCTTATTAATAAATCATCTTTTTTATAATCAGATCCTTTGAATCTTACATGTTGATATTTTTTAATCTTTTCATTAATCAAAATAAATTTAGGATTTTGTCTGTTTGGGAAGAATTTTATTTTTTCGATCGGAATAATTGTATCAAAGCCTTTAGGTAAGAGCCCTCCCGTCATTATCTCAATTGTTTTAAATTTTTGGTTGTTTTTGCTTTTTGG
The DNA here is from genome assembly GCA_902572005.1 of uncultured Pelagibacteraceae bacterium. GTDB lineage: Bacteria > Pseudomonadota > Alphaproteobacteria > Pelagibacterales > Pelagibacteraceae > Pelagibacter. The sequence goes on from CACGEC010000002.1 coordinate 20,494, forward strand.
TCTATTCCCAGCAGCAATCATTCCAATAATTTTAAAATATTTAATTTTTTTCTTATTTAAATTATTTGTGTCTTTTGAATTAATTGCGTAACCATCAAAAGCAGCATTGTTGCCTGCAGGATTATTTATTTTACTTAATATGTCCTCAGCAGCTACTCTATTAATGCAATCAGTGCTTTTTATTAATTCAGTTCTTATTTTAATTTTTGATCTTTTAAGAATTTTTCTAGCTTGCTTGTAACTAATCATTTTTCATTATTTCTATTGCTTTTTCTAAATCTTCTTTTGTATTTATATTAAAAAATGGGTCTGGTTCTTTATATCCAATATTGACAGTGCTTACACCAATCGAATTGGCCCAAACTTCGACTTTTCTTTCGCCTCTTAAAATATCAGTTTGTAATTGATCAATTAGTTCTAACGACCATAGACCAAAAATATTATGTCTTGTTTCTTTGCTTTTAATAAAGAATAATTTGCTCTCATTAATTTTAATATTATCATAAAAATATCTAAGTTCTTTTTTTGTAAAAAATGGTGTGTCGGATGGGAATGTTGAAATCCATTTATATTTTCTATTATTTTCTTTTACCCATTTCATTGCAGTCAAAACTCCTCCTAATGGACCCAGTCCACTTTGAAAATCTTTTGTAAGTGATATATTTTTGGATTTCATAAAACTTATTGGTTCATTAGCAACTATTAATGTTTCATTAAATTCGCCTATAATTTCATTTAGAATGAAATCTATCAATAATTTATCTTGTAATTTTACTTGAGATTTATCCTGACCAAATCTCTGTGACTTTCCTCCTGCTAGCACAACACCTAAAATATTGTTAAGATCCATAAATTAAAATATAAAACATTAAATTTTGATTTAAAGAAATAATATGGATTTAAGAATTCTAGAAATTGCATCTAATACTGAAAATAATAAAGTTATTAATAACTTTACTCACAAGTCAAAAAATAAAAATCCAATTTGTGGTGATGAGATGGAAATCAGCTTAATAGTTGAAAATGATAAAGTTACAGATATGGGTTATCAGTGCAAATCATGTGTCTATTGCCAAGCATCCGTAAGTATGTTGTCTCAAAAAATTAAGAATCAAAATTTGGATGAAATAAGAAAATTTATAGAAACTTCTGAAAATATGTTTGAAAGTACCAAATTAGTTTTAGAAAAAAAATGGAAAGATTTTATAGAGCTATTAAATAAAAAAAATATATCAAGAAAAGAATGCTTGCTTCTTCCTATGAGAACTGTTTTAAAAGCATTAAAATTATAATGATCAAAATTAATAAAGATATTTTTAAAAAAGCTTTGTTAGCTGGAATATTTTCTGCATTCACAATAGGCGTACTGACTGTATTAACCTACAAAAGTGCCTTAGGATTATTTATAGCTGGATCATTTGGTTCATCTATGGTTTTGTTGTTTGGTTTCCCAGAGAGTCCATTTGCTCAACCAAAAAATGTTTTTTTTGGACATCTGGTAACAGCGCTAGTTGGAGTATTTTTTGTAACAATGATTCCTCTGCCAATGTACATAAGTATAGCACTAGCTGTTGGAGTTGGTATTTTTTTAATGATACTTTTAAATGTTGTACACCCACCTGCTGGTGGGAATCCAATTATGGTAATTATTGGAAGTGTTTCTTATGATTACTTATTAAGTCCGATTATTTTTGGATGTATCATCATTATTTCACTTGCAATTTTGATTAATAAATTTTTACTTAAAAAGAATTATCCGTTAAAATGATTTAATGAATTCAAAGTATAAGGTTGTCAAATTTAAGAAAGATAAATTTGAGAATATTGATGATTTTATTTCTATAGAAGAGCCTCTTGAAATTTTATTAAAATACAAAGAAAAAGATAATTGGGTAATAAACAGTTTATCAATCACCATGAGAACTCCTGGTCACGATGAAGATTTAGTTAGAGGTTTTTTATACAATGAACAAATAATTCAGAATATAAGCGATATAGACAGTATAGAAAGTTTTGGAGAAAAAGTTGGACAATATAAGATACAAAACAAAATCCAAGTAACTCTCAATAATTCAAAAAATATTAATATTTCAAAAATAAAAAGAGATTTTATAACTAATTCATCATGTGGAGTTTGTGGAAAATCATCACTCGATGCATTGGAAATAATTAAAAAAGAAAAAACATATAAATCTGATCCTAAATTAACTAAAGAAATCATTATTCAATCACCTGCAGTTTTAAGAAATAATCAATCTGAATTTTCCAAAACTGGAGGTATTCATGCAAGCGGATTATTTTCCTCTGATGGAAAATTGATATCTTTGAGAGAAGATGTTGGTAGACATAATGCTTTAGATAAGATGATTGGAAATGCATTAAATAAGAAACAAATTGAGGCTAAAAATCAATTTGTAACTTGCTCGGGTCGACTTAATTTTGAACTGGTACAGAAAGTTTTAATGACAAATATTGGCTTAATGATTGGTGTAGGTGCGCCAACTAGCCTAGCTATAGACCTTGCGAATAGATTTGACATGACCTTGATAGGTTTCGTAAAAGAGGATAGTTTTAACATTTACACAAATAACCAGAAGGTTATTGTAAATTGAAATTGCGGAGAGGATAGTGTCAAAAAATATTAGTAATTTATCAGGTAGAGTTGGGTTAAAGGATAACCTTTTTAAAAAATTGTCTGAGAATGTGCTTAACGACTCTCCAAAAGATATTAAAGAGATTGCAAAAGAGTATAACTTAGGTGTTTCCACAATTCATGGTGCAGAGAGTTTTTATGAATTTTTAAGACCATCTCACAGAGAGAAAAAAGCTTTTGTTTGTAACGGAAGTGCTTGTATGTGTGCTGGTACTCAAGACAAGCTTAAAGAAACTCTAAAATCTAAACTTGGAAACGACAAAGTAGGAGAAATGTTTTGTTTGGGTCACTGCTATGAAAACCATGCTTTCCATTATGATGGTGAAAATTATGCAGGAAAGGATATAGAAAAAATTGACCAAATTTTAAATGGAGAAAAAATCAAACAAGAAAAATTTTTTTCAAAAAGTTTTGCAAAAACTAGCTTTTTAATGGATGATAAACTTTCTTCAACAGAGCAATTTAAAGAACAATTAAATAAATTTTTAAAAATAAATAAAAAAGAAATTGTAAAATCGTTACTGGATTCAAATCTTACTGGAAGAGGTGGCGCCGGGTTTCCAACGGGAATGAAATGGGACTTTTGTAGTAAAGCAAAAGGTGAAAAAAAATATGTTATATGTAATGCTGACGAAGGAGACTCAGGTGCATTTTCTGACAGATATCTTTTAGAGGATCAGCCTTTAAAAGTTATTTTTGGAATGGTAATATGTGGTTTAGTTATTGGAAGTGATGAAGGTGTTTTATATATTAGAGGTGAATATCCAAAATCTATAGAAGCAATTAATGGATGTATCAATGAGCTTAAAAAATTAAATTTACTAGGTGAAAATATTTTAGGTACTAACTTTTCTTTTGATCTGGGAATTTGTATTGGTCAAGGTGCTTATATATGTGGAGAGGAAACAGCTTTAATTGCATCAATTGAGGGAAGACGAGCCGAAGTAGATGTAAGACCTCCTTTCCCTGTTACAGAGGGACTTTATAAAAAACCAACTGTAGTCAATAATGTTGAAACATTAGCGGCAGCTACTGGTATCTTAATTAATGGTGCTGAAAAATTCTCATCTATTGGAAATAAAAAATCTGCAGGAACAAAATTAGTTTGTTTGGATAGTTTTTTTAATAATCCTGGTGTTTATGAAATTGATATGGGAACACCAATGAAAAAAATATTTAACGAAATTGGTGGAGGTTATAAGGAACCAGTTAAAGCTTTTCAAATTGGCGGACCTTTAGGAGGAGTTGTGCCAATAAATGAAATAGATAATCTTAATTTGGATTTTCAAGAATTTAGCTCTAAAGGCTTTATGTTAGGTCATGCAAGTGTTGTAAGTATTCCTAAAGATTTTCCAATGACAGAGTATATTCATCATTTGTTTGAATTCTCTGCTGAAGAATCTTGTGGTAAATGTTTTCCTGGAAGACTTGGGTCTTATAGAGGTAAAGAAATGTTTGACCAGGCAAAGAAAAAAACTGCTAAAATTCCACTAAAATTATTAAACGAATTGTTGGTTACTATGCAAAAAGGCTGTTTATGTGCTCTTTGTGGAGCAATACCAACTCCCATTATGAACATCTTAAAGTATTTTGGTGATGAAATGAAAAGTGATATGGTAAAAGATAACTAATGAGTTCTGAAAAAAGAAAAATAGCTTATATAGATGGAAAGCCATATGAAATTGGTGCTAATCACACATCTATTTTAAAATTTGTAAAAAGCTATATTGGTGAAAAGAAGGTCCCCACATTATGTGATGATCCTAATTTAGCTCCATATGGTGCTTGTAGGGTTTGTTCTGTTGAAGTGGCTTTAGAAAAAGATGGTCCAACAAAAGTTGTTGCTTCATGCCACACACCAGTCGCTGAAAATCAGCACATTTTTACATCAAATGAAAATCTTCATAATTTAAGAAAAAATATTGTTGAGTTAGTTTTAACTGACCACCCAATGGAATGTAACACTTGTGAAGTAAATAACAATTGTGAACTTCAAACTGTTGCAAATGATTTAGGTATTTCGGACCATAGATATAATAGTCCAAAACAACACAAGGGCATTCCAAGAGACACGTCTCATGATTATATGAGAATGAATTTAGATAACTGTATTAATTGCGGAAGGTGTGTAAGAGCTTGTGATGAAATCCAAGGTTCATTTGTTTTAACAATGTCTGGAAGAGGATTTGAGTCTAGAATTACTACTGATAACGATATGATGTTCGGAGATTCATCTTGTGTATCTTGTGGAGCTTGCGCACATACTTGCCCAACAGATGCAATTTCTGATGTTTTTAAATCAAAATCTGTGGCTGTTGATAAAAAAGTTAGAACTACTTGTTCTTATTGTGGAGTCGGATGTAATTTAGAAGCATCTATTAAAGATAATAAAGTAGTTGCTATAGATACTCCAAAAGAAACAGAGGTAAATGCTGGTCATACATGTATTAAAGGAAGATATGCATTTGGTTTTTATGATCACCCTGACAGACTTAAAACTCCATTAATTAAAAGAAATGGAAAATTTGAGGAGGCTACTTGGGATGAAGCTTATGATTTTATCAAAAAGGAAATGCAAAGAATAACAAAAGATCATGGGCCAGATGCTTTTGCAGGTATTTCATCTGCAAGATGTACTAATGAAGAGAATTATGTTTTTCAAAAAATGATTAGGGCTGCTGTAGGTACTAATAGTGTAGACTGTTGTGCAAGAATTTGTCACTCACCTACTGCGTGGGGAATGCAACAAACGTTTGGAACAGGTGCTGCAACTAACTCAACTGAAGACATTTTTCATGCAGATCTATTTTTGGTAATTGGCGCAAATCCAACTAATGCACATCCTGTTACTGGTGCAAAAATAAAACAACAAGTTATGAAAGGTAAAAAACTTATTGTTTTAGATCCCATCACAACTGAATTAGCAAAATTAGCAGATTATCATATAAAATTAAGACCTGGAACTAATGTAGCTGTACTTAATATGATGTTACATTTTATTATTAAATTAAAATTATTTAATGCTGATTTTGTAAGAGATCGAACAGAAGGATTTGATAATTTCCTAAAAGAAATAGAAAGACAAGATGTTGATCAACTAGCAAAGGTTGCTGGAGTTGATAAACAGCTTGTTAAAGAGGCTGCAATTGCGTATGCAACAGCAAAAAATTCAATGGAGTTTCATGGTTTAGGAGTGACAGAGCACGAACAAGGTTCAAAAACTGTAATGTTAATTGCAGACTTAGCTATGATTACTGGTAACATTGGAAGAAAAGGTGTGGGAGTAAATCCTTTAAGAGGACAGAATAATGTTCAAGGTGCTGCGGATATGGGATGTCAACCTCATCAAGGTGCAGGATACTTTGAAGTTTCAGATAAAAAAAATCAAAAATTCTATACAGAAAAATATGGAGTAACACATCCAACTAAACCTGGCCTAAAAATTCCCCAAATGTTTGAAGCAGCAATTAATAAAGAGCTAAAAGGTGTGTGGATTATCGGGGAGGATATTGTTCAAACTGATCCTAATAGTGCTCATGTAATTGAAGCAATGAACTCTTTAGAACTTTTGGTTGTACAAGAAATATTTATGAGTGAGACAGCTAAATTAGCAACTGTTGTTTTACCAGGAACTACTTTTTTAGAAAAGGATGGAACTTTCACTAATACTGAAAGAAGAGTGCAAAGAGTTAATCGGGCAGTACCCCCTTTGCCTGGCACAAAACCTGATGGAGTTATAGTAACTGAAATGATGCAAAAACTTGGTTTTGACCAGCCAACATATGATGCAAATCAAGTACTTGCTGAAATCGCAGATATAGTACCTTTCTTCAAGGGTATAACTCGAGAAAGATTAGGTAAACTTGGTTTACAATGGCCTGTAAAGGAAGATGGAACAGATACTCAAATATTGCATACTGAAGAATTTAAACTAGGAAAAGGTCGATTGAAAAATTTTGATTGGAAAGAGTCATCTGAAATTGAGGCCAATCATAAAGATTATCCTCTAATATTAACTACTAGTCGAGTTTTACAACATTATAATGCTGCTACCATGACAAGAAGAACTAGTAATATTAATATTGTTGATGAAGATGTTTTATTAATACATCCTAAAGATGCAGCTAATAGAGATTTAAATACAGGTGATATTGGTAGATTATATTCAGGAAGAGGTGAAGTTGCCTTAAAAGTAGAAGTTACTGATAAAGTAAAAGAAGGTATAGTTTTTACAACATTCCATTTCCCTGAACATATGGTCAATATGGTAACAGGTCATGGAAAAGATGAAGAGACAATGTGTGCTGAATACAAAGTTTCTTCAGTACAAGTACAAAAAATATCAAATCAATTCAAAACTGAAGTAAAACCAAAAGAGCATCAAGCTGAAGTAAGCTAATTAAAATGACCATAGGATGGCATTTTGATAATACATATTCAAAATTATCAGACATTTTCAGAGAAGAAATAAAACCTATTCCTGTAATTAATCCAGAGTTAGTGATACTTAATGAAAGTTTGGCCTCTGAATTGAGTCTAGATTTTTCTAAAATTGATAAAAAAGAACTCTCAAAAATTTTTTCAGGTAATTCCTTGCCGAGTGGGAGTAGCTCTATAGCTCAGGCATATGCGGGTCATCAGTTTGGTCATTTTACAATGCTTGGGGATGGTAGAGCGGTATTAATTGGTGAGCATACAACTAAATCAAATAAAAAATTTGATATTCAATTTAAAGGCTCAGGCAAAACAGCATTTTCAAGAAATGGTGATGGTCGTGCAGCTTTAGGACCAATGTTAAGAGAATATATAATAAGTGAAGCCATGAATGCTTTAGGTATTCCAACCACGCGTAGTTTGGCTGTAGTAAAAACTGGGGAAAATATTCAAAGAGAGAAAACATTACAGGGTGCAGTACTCACTCGTATAGCATCGAGTCACATAAGGGTAGGTACATTTCAATATATTGCAGCAAGGCAAAAAGAGGATGAGTTAAAAACTTTATTAGATTACACCATTGATAGACATTATCCCGAAATAAAAAATTCAAATAATCAGGCTTTAGACTTATTAAATCTTTTAATAGAAAGACAATGTAATTTAGTAGTTAACTGGATGCGAGTTGGTTTCATTCATGGAGTGATGAATACTGATAATATGACTATTTCTGGAGAAACAATTGATTATGGTCCTTGTGCATTTATGGATTTCTATGATCCAAAAACTGTTTTTAGTTCAATTGATCAAACTGGCCGATACGCATATTGCAACCAACCTGTTATCACCAAATGGAACTTAGCTAGGTTTGCTGAATGCTTAATACCATTTATTGATAAAGATCAAGATAAGGCCGTTAAAATTGCTACTGAAACAATTAATTCTTTCGAAAAAAAATATGAGGAAAAATGGATGAATATGATGAGAGATAAGTTGGGATTATTTGGTTTAGATGATAAAGACAAATTTTTAATTTTAGACTTATTAACTTGGATGCATGAAAAAAAAGCAGATTACACTAACACATTTTGTTATTTGATGAATCTAAATCCTAAAGATGATGGATTATTTGATGATAATAATTTTAAAAATTGGAAAAAAAGATGGGAAGAGAGAATGCTAAAAAATAATAACACTCCAAAAAAATGTATAGAATTAATGAGAAAAAATAATCCATTAGTTATTCCTAGAAATCACAAAGTTGAACAGGCCCTTATGGCAGCTGAAAAAAATGATTTAAATCCTATCATTGAATTAATAGACGTTTTAAAAAATCCTTATACTCAAAAAAATAATATTTTTGATTATCAAATTCCATCTAACTCAGATGAAAAATATCAAACTTTTTGTGGAACTTAATTAAAGAACGTAAGGTTCTGGTCTTGCTTTTTTACCCAAAACTCTCTCTACAGCCATATTTGAAATATCAATAGATTGATAAGCGCCTGTTGTAATCAGTTCAGTCAAAGCTCTACCTATTCCTGGTGCTTGCATAAGGCCTCTTCCTGTAAAACCTGTGGCTAAATAAACATTTTCAAACTTAGGATGTTTTCCAACAACAGCATTATTATCAAGCCTATTACAATCATAATAACCTGCCCACCCTCCAGTTAACTTTAACTCTTCCATTGCTGGTATTCTCTGAGCCAAGGCAGGCCAAACAAGTTCCTCAAAGTCGTCCCAAGCTGGTTCAAGATCGTCTGCATCAAAAACAGATTTTGGGGATCCTGCTAAATATTCTTTTCCTTCTGGTCTCCAGTAAACTCCTGTCGTTAGATCTCCTGTTAATGGCATCTCTGGAATATGTTTAGGACATTTAACTCTGAAAACTGTATGTTTTTGTGGTTCAACTGGAATATCTTCTAATAATTCTTTTGTCCAGCAACCAGCAGCAGAAATTATTGTCTTAGCTTTTATTTCAGATAGAGATTTTACTTCTCCCTTAATAAATTCAGCACCAAGTTCCATTGCTTTACTTTTTAATGCACCATGAAACATAAATGGATCAATCCAACCTTCACTTTGATTATCTGTAAACGTGGCCGTTTCTATTCCCTCACTGTTTATATATGGAAAAAATTTTGTTAATTCTGATCCTTTAATATTTTTTGTACCTGCTTCACAAGCTTTATGATTTTCTAAAGCTTTGTATTGTTCCTCCGCATGTTCTGGTCCAAACATTAAAAGATAACCATTTGTTACCATGCTAGCAGTTGGTTTGGGATTTTTTTCTGTTTTTAATAATTCAGGTATTTGGAAAATAAATTCTCTTGCAAATTTACCAAGTAAGATATTTTCTGTTTGAAAAAATTGTCTTCTAAAACCACCGAGTGATAATGGAAATGAAGCTGTTTTATATGTTGGGTCTCTTTCTATTACTTTAACTTTCCTGCCCTCTTTCGATAAAAAGTAAGCTGTTGCTGTACCAATTATTCCACCACCAACTATTACAACATCATCCATATCAATTTAATATATATAAGTTAAAATTTAGAAATAATGCATAGCAACTCCAAAGTAAATAGGGAATCATTAAGCAAGAACTAACATAATTGACACGTTTAAATTTCAAAATAAGAATTATAATCAAAACAATTAGAATCATTAACACAATCAGTGCTAATAAGATTTGATGTAAACCAAAGAAAACAATACTCCAAGTTGTATTAAAAACTATATGGATAAAATAAATATAAATAACATTCATATCTCTATTTTTACTATGCCAATATAACCAAATAGCTAATGTCATCATTAGATATAAAGTAGTCCAGACTGGAGCAAAAACCCAATCTGGTGGATTAAAATTAGATTTTACAAGCTGTGAGTACCACGGTTCTTTAAAACTAATTGTCGCCATTCCTCCTATAAATGATGCAGAATAGGTAATTATGAAAAATAGAATAAATGATATAAATTTATTTTTTAACATATAAGTATTATACATCAGTATAGAATGAATAAAAAAACAATTTGGATAACCGGCGGAAGCACAGGAATTGGTAAAGCTTTGGCAATTAAATTTGCTAGTAAAGGTTGGAATGTTGCGATTTCAGCTAGAAGAGAAAATCTACTTAAAGAAATCTCAGATAATAACAAAAATATTTATGGATTTCCACTTGATGTAACTGATAAGTCAAAGTGTAAAGAAGTTTTTGAACAAATCAAAAATAAGTTTAATGGTGTTGATATATGTTTTTTCTCAACTGGGACCTGGAACCCAAAAAAAGAAAAAGATATTGATGTAGAACAAATAGAAGATGTCTTCAAAGTAAATTTTTTTGGAACCTTAAATAGTATTAAGGCTGTAGAAGAATATTTTAGAACTAAGGGGGAAGGTATAATCACTATTGTTTCATCTATAGCTGGATATAGAGGATTGCCAAATTCAACCGGTTACGGACCTTCAAAATCAGCTTTAAATAATTTAGCAGAAAGTTTATATTTTGATTTTAAAAGATCTAATGTGCGAGTTTGCTTAGTGTCACCCGGATTTATTAAAACACCAATGACAGATAAAAATGATTTTAAAATGCCTTTTTTAAAAACTACAGAATATGCAGCTGAAAAAATTTATGACGGACTGATAAATAAAAATGTTTTTGAAATTCATTTCCCTAAATCACTTACACTTATTCTGAAAATATTAAGTTTCTTACCTAGTAAAATTTACTTTGGATTAGTGGGTAAAATGACTAAATATCAGAAAAAAAATTAATCTTTTACAAATACTACTGTCAATTCAGCAACTTTAAAACCAAATTTAGTCATAGTTGCTCTATTAATAGCTACACGATCATCTTGCTTAAATATCCAATCGTCAAAAGTAATTTTCATTTCTTTGCCTTTTACAGGCACCAAAAGAACATATTCAAATTTAAATGCAGGTCCATATGAATAACCTTTTGCTTTTCCCACAACGTCTCCAGCTGTTCCTTCATAATTATTCTCATCAATTTTAGTTATTTGCCATTGTCTAGTTTGAATCTCACCATCATCCCAATTGAATTTTTCATCAAGTATTAATTGTTTTCCATCCCATTTTCCGAATAAATCAGCAGAAAATTGTCTTGTTACTTTTCCAGATCTATTTTGAAGAACACCCCAAGCTTTTACATTGCCTGATAAATATTCTTCGATAACTAATCTAGGTTTTTTGTCTTTAAAATCTTCTGGTTTCATAGAGCTATTGTTTGAACAGTTTGTAATTAAGAATAAAGAAATTATCAATAAAATTGATTTAATAAATTTTTTGTCGCGCATCTATCCTCTTTTATTTATTTTGTATTGAAAATTGTATTAAATCTATGTTTTTAGACTTAAACCCAGCTTCACAGTAAGAAAGGTAAAATTCCCACATTCTTTTGAAAGTAGAATCAAAACCTTGTTCCTTAATCAGTTGCCATTTTTTATTAAATTCGTTTCTCCAAATAGCTAATGTATTTGAATAGTGATCTGCGTAAGATTCGTAAGACTTTATAGTCAAACCATTATGTGAAACATGTTTATTTATACTTCCTTTGTTTGGGAGAAAACCTCCTGGAAAAATATATTTTTGGATAAAGTCTTCTTTGTTTTTATACCTATCGAAAAGATCATCATCAATTGTAATTGCCTGGATAGCAGCACTACCATTATTTGACAAGTTGTTTTTAATTGTTTTGAAATAACTCTCTAAATAATTTTGGCCAACAGCTTCTATCATTTCAATAGATGCTATTGAATTATATTTGTCTTTTAAGTCTCTATAATCTTTAATCTCAATATTTACTTTTTCATTTAATCCACACTTGTGAATTCTTTCTTTAGCGTATTCAAATTGCTTTTTAGAAATTGTAATACAATCTAATTTTACATCATATTTCTTCCCAAGATATTCAGCAAATCCACCCCAGCCACATCCTATTTCCAAAACTTTATCACCAATCTTTGGTTTAATTAAATCTATTAATTTTTGATATTTATTATTTTGAGCATCTGATAAATCTTTTGTTGTTTCATCAAATATTGCACTTGAATAAGTTAATGTTTTATCAAGCCAAAGTGAAAAAAACTCATTGCCTAAATCATAATGTTTTGAAATATTTTCTTTACTTCTATTTTTTGTATTTTTAATAAAAATATTTTTTACATAATTTAAAAAGGGGAAATCTAGCAGTCCAGAAAATCTATGAATCTGCTTTATATTTCTTGCGGTAACTTCAATTAAATTAGACAGATTGTCAGTTTCAAAATCATTTTTCATATAAGACTCTGCAAATCCTACACTTCCACCCTTTATTAAGTTGAATGTAAAGTTTGTATTTTTAATTTTTATATTAGCTTTTAAAGGATCTTTTGGATCACCAAATTTGTAATGATTCCCATCATGATTAATTATCTCTAGAAAGCCATATTTTATATCTTTTAAAATATTAAAAACTAATTTGTCTGATAAATTACTTAAGTTCATTAACTTTCAAATGTAATATTATTTCTTATTTTTATTTTTTTCTTAATGAACTTAATTCCTTTAGTCCATAATTTAAACGCTTCATAATGTATCGCAGAAATTATCTTAAAGGTCATAAGAGGGTGTTTTAAATATGATTTAAGCAATTCTTTGCTAGTAAAATCAACCCTTTTACCATCTTGAGATGCATATAATATTTTTTCATCTGTTTGATATTGGTCAATAATGACAGATATTTTTTCTCCAGGTTTTAAGATTCTAAAAAAATAATTACAATTCATTTCTATAAATGGTGAAACATGAAACTTTTTTGAACAATTATGTTGAAATAGATTAGCATCATCTTTTACTTTAAATATGTAGGTATGTTGTTCTCCAAATGTATTTTTTACCTCATATAATATCGATATTAATTTTTCACTTGAATCATAAATAAAAAAAACACTTAGTGGATTAAATACATAGCCAAATATTCTCGGGTAACACAAAAGCTTAATTCTAATATCTTTAGAGTTGATGTCATTTTCATTCAAATTTTTTTTTATCCATTCAACTAATGAGGATCCATCTCTATGACCATGATCTTTCTCATAAAAACTTACTAAATTAAATTTATTAAATGAAAAAAATTTAACTCTTTTATCTAAATCTTCTAATTCAGATAGGTCTATCAATAGTGAAAAAACATTATATTTAAAAAAATGTTTTTTTGGTTTAAATCTTTTGTGAATTACAGCACCATTATATATTGAGCTAGTCATCTAAGTTTTTAAGCATTTCAATAGATGATTTTATTCCATCCTCATGAAATCCGTAACCAAAATAACTACCACAGAACAATAAATTTGCTTTATTTTGAATATTTTTTAAATTTTTTTGATTGTCTAAAGCATTTTGGTCATAATAAGGATGAGTAAATTTAATTTTTTTAAAAATTTTTTCCTCAGGAATATCCCTTAAAGGATTAAGGGTTAAAAATATATTTTTTTCACATTCTAAATTTTGTAAAAGATTTAACCAATAAGAGAGGGAACTTTTATCAAGATTTTTTGGATCAACAAAAGAATTCCAAGAGGACCATGTCTTTTTGTTTTTGGGCATTATACTTTCATCAGAGTGTAAAATTGCATTATTTTCCTTATAATTGAAATTTGATAAAATTTTTTTTTCTTGATCTGTTGGTTTGTCAATTAAAGCTAGGGCTTCATTAGCATGAGTTGCTAAAACAACTTTGTCATAATCAAAAAATTCATTATTACCCCCATAATAAATTTGAACTCCTGATGAAATTCTTTTTATAGAATTAATTTCGTAATTCTTATAATACTCCCCACTAATTTTCGGTAAAACTTTGTTAACATATGTTCTGCTTCTTTGAGCTACTGTATACCACTGGGGTCTTTTGCTGAGCTTGAAAAGACCATGGTTTTGAAAAAATTTTAAAAAAAAATTCATTGGCATTTTTCCTGCCTCGTAAGGTGGCATTGACCAGATAGCTGAAACCATAGGTATAATATGATAATTAACAAAACTTTTAGACCATTTATTTTTTTTTAAAAATTCATTTAAAGTAATTTTTTGATCGAGTTCTGAAGTTTTATCGCATGATTTATAAAATTTAATAATATCAAAAAACATTTTGATAAATTCAAAGTTAAATAAATTTGACTTATTTGCAAATATGCCTGACAGGTCTTTACCACAATATTCAAAATTAGTATTTTCAACAGAGACAGAAAATGACATATCACTTTTTTCAATCTCAACATCAATTTCTTTAAAAAAATTAATTAAGTTTGGGTATGTTTGAAAATTGAATACAATAAATCCAACATCAACTGGTATCTTTTTGTCATTAATTATAATATCAATTGTATAAGAGTGACCCCCAAAATAGTCCTCCCTTTCAAAAAGATCTACACTGTGTTTTTTTGATAAATAATATGCTGCGCTTAATCCTGAAATCCCTGATCCAATAACAGCAATTTTCATCAATAATTATGCTGCATCTTCTTTAAATTCATCCATACTTGGACAAGTACAAAAAATATTTTTGTCTCCATACACATTGTCTACTCTTGCAACTGGAGGCCAAAATTTGTTTGCTTTTAAAAATTTTGCTGGATATGCGGCTTGCTCTCTAGAATATTTATGTTCCCATTGATCTGAAGCTAATTCCATATCAGTATGTGGGGCATTTTTGATCGGATTATCAACTTTATCAAATTTACCTGACTTAATCATATCTATTTCAGATTTAATACTAATCAAAGTATCACAAAATCTATTCAATTCAGATAAGCTCTCACTTTCTGTTGGCTCAATCATCATTGTGCCAGCTACAGGCCATGACATAGTTGGAGCATGAAAACCATAATCAATAAGTCTTTTAGCTATGTCTTCTTCTGTAATTCCTGTTTCACTTTTAATTGATCGAATATCAATTATACATTCATGAGCTACATTACCGTTTGAACCTGTGTATAGAATTGGATAGTGATCTTTAAGTCTTTTTGCAATGTAATTTGCATTTAATATTGCAACTTGTGTTGCAAGTTTTAATCCTTGAGAGCCCATCATTTTAATATACATCCAAGAAATTGATAAAATACTCGAGCTACCCCATGGTGCTGCTGAAACCGCTCCTATTCCTGTCGCAGGCCCACAATCTTTAACAACTGGATGGTTAGGCAAATAAACTTGTAAATGTCTTTTACATGCAATTGGTCCCATTCCAGGACCTCCTCCGCCATGTGGAATACAAAATGTTTTATGTAAGTTTATATGACAAACATCTGGACCAAAATTTCCAGGTCTTGCTATACCAACCAGTGCATTTAAATTTGCACCATCCATATAAACTTGACCCCCATGTTTATGAATTAATTCACATATTTCTGTTATTTTTTCTTCAAATACACCATGAGTAGATGGATAAGTTACCATTAAAGCTCCAAGATTTTCAGAATGACTTTCTACTTTTTTCTTTAAATCTTCAAAATCAACATTTCCCTCTTTATCACAATTAACAACTACTACTTTCATCCCAGTCATTTGTGCACTTGCTGGATTAGTTCCATGTGCTGAGCTTGGTATTAAGCATATATTTCTATTCTTGTCCCCTCTATCTAAATGGTATTTTCTTATTACCATTAGTCCTGCATATTCACCTTGAGCACCTGCATTTGGCTGAAGTGAAACTCCAGAAAAGCCAGTAATTGATCTTAGCCAATTTTTAAGATCTGTGAACAATGCTCTATACCCTTCCATCTGTTCAATAGGCACAAACGGATGGGGCTCAGCTAATTCTCTCCATGAAATAGGTATCAT
The DNA here is from genome assembly GCA_902572005.1 of uncultured Pelagibacteraceae bacterium. Taxonomy (GTDB): domain Bacteria; phylum Pseudomonadota; class Alphaproteobacteria; order Pelagibacterales; family Pelagibacteraceae; genus Pelagibacter. Next base: position 36,423 of record CACGEC010000002.1, read on the forward strand.
CTCTGCAGTAGCATTTAATTTCATAGTACATGAGCCAAGAGCAATCATCGTTCTGTTAAGAGCTATATCTTTATCCTCTAACTTTTTAAGATATCTAAGCATTTCTGTCTCTGAATGATATGAATTAAAAACAGGATGTTGTAAGTATTTTGAAGTTCTTAATAATTTTTTTGGTAGATTAGGTAAACTTACCGTTGGGTCTTCTTTTTTGATTGACTCTGCTGCATTAAAAATTTTTAGTAATTGATTTACTCTATAAACATTTTTCTTTTCATCAAAAGAAACAGCAAGCATATCTGAATTTACTTTTCTAATATTTACCTTTTGATCCAAAGCATTTTTATAAATTTGATTAGTTTTATCTTTGGTTATAACAGTAACAGTATCAAAAAAATGGTCTGAATAAATTTCATATCCTGATTGCTTTAATTTATCCGCAAAGTTTTTAGCCAATTGAGAAACTCTCTCAGCAATAGTTCGAATTCCCTCTGGACCGTGATAAATAGCATATGCTGCTGACACTATTGCTAATAAGGCTTGGGCAGTACAAATATTACTTGTTGCTTTGTCTCTTCTTATATGTTGCTCCCTAGTTTGTAATGATAATCTATATGCTTTGTTTCCATGTCTATCGACAGAAACTCCTACAATTCTTCCCGGCATAGATCTTTTAAATTCGTCTTTAGTTGCAAAGAAAGCTGCATGAGGCCCACCATAACCCATTGGAATTCCAAATCTTTGAGAACTTCCTACGGCTATATCTGCTCCTAGTTCCCTTGGTGTTTTTAACTTGGCAAGAGCTAATAAATCACATGCTAAAATTGATTTACCATTTTTTTTATGAATTTTACTTATTGCCTCACTAGGATCTTTAATATCTCCTAAAGTTCCAGGATACTGTAAAATTCCACAAACTAAGTCTTCTTTTAACTGTTCTAAAACCCTATCCTCATTCCCAACAAGAACTTTTAAACCCATTGGTTCTGCTCTAGTTTGTATAACGTCTATTGTTTGTGGATGACAATTTTCCGAAATAAAAACTAAATTACTATCACTTTTATTCAATCTATGACTTAAACCCATAGCCTCAGCTGCTGCTGTACCTTCGTCAAGCAAAGATGCATTGGCTATATCCATTCCTGTAAAATCAACAACCATTTGTTGAAAGTTAAGGAGCATTTCCAATCTTCCTTGTGCTACTTCTGGCTGATAAGGTGTGTAAGAAGTATACCAACCTGGATTTTCTAAAATATTTCTTAGAATTACGTATGGTGTATAAGTGCCGTAGTAACCCATTCCTATAAAATTTGAATAAATCTGATTTTTTTTTGAAATTGCTTTTAATTTTCTCAATGCCTCATATTCTGAATTAGACTCACCAATATTTAATTCATCTTTCAATTGTATCTTTTCTGGAACTGTGCTTTTAATTAAATCATCTAAAGATTTATAATTAAGTTCCTTAAGCATTTTGTTTTGATCTTCATCTGAAGGCCCAATATGTCTTTTCAAAAAATCTTTTTGAGAATTATGTAACATTAACTAGCGCTCTCCTTTGCAAATTTATCATATTCTTCTTTATCCATTAGGCTATCTAATTCAGTTTTGTCTTTCATTTTTAATTTAAAAAACCAGGCAGAACCTTCTGGATCTTCATTTATTTTAGATGGATCATCCACAATCGCTTGATTAGTATCTACCACCTCACCACCTACTGGAGTATAAACGTCACTAGCAGCTTTTGTTGACTCTACTACTCCTGCAGTTCCATCTTTTTCAACATTTGATCCCTTTTCAGGAAGTTCGGCAAAAACTATATCTCCAAGCATCTCTGTTGCATGCTTTGTAATTCCTATCGTCGCTACATCACCATCTAAAGTAATCCACTCATGTTCTTTTGAATATTTTACACTGCTCATTAATTTGCTCCTTTCACATAGCTTTTTTTATAAAATGGTAATCCACAAACATTTGCTGGATGTTTTTTTCCTCTTACCTCTAGAAAGACTTTTGTATCTTTTTTTGAAAATTCATTTTCTATATATCCCATTGCAACAGGACCATTCACACTTGGGCCAAATGTTCCGCTTGTAATCTCGCCGATATGTAAATCTGACTGATTAAATATTTTTGTTTTCTCCCTTGCAATTACTCTTCCTTCGGGTTTAATGCCAACTCTTATTTTGTTAACGCCATCAGCTAATTGTTTAATAATTACATCTGATCCAATAAAATTTCCTTTTAAAATTCTCTCTTTGGAAATAGCCCATTTCAAATTTGCCTCTACTGGAGTTTTATCTTTACCTAGTTCATGTCCATAAAGACAAAGTCCTGCCTCTAACCTCAAGGTATCTCTTGCACCAAGTCCTATCAACTTGGCTCCCTTTTCGATCAAATCTTTAGTAAATTTTACTGCTAGATCATTGCTAATAGATACTTCAAATCCGTCTTCTCCTGTATATCCTGAGCGTGTGATATAAATTTTTTGTTCTTTAAATACAAACCAATTGCCGGTCATAAAATTAAGATTTTGAACACCATTAATGATATTATTTAAAATCTGAGCTGATTTTGGTCCTTGAATAGCAATTAATGATCTTTTGTCATCTAAGATCATCTTATATTTGTCATTTAATAACTGACTTAAGATTGTAAAGTCATTGTCTTTACAAGCAGCATTAAGGATAATTAAAAAACCTTTTTCAATTTTAGTAATGATTAAATCATCATAAATACCAGCATCTTTATTCATCAAAAAGCTATATTTTGAATGATTTAATTTCAAATTTTTTAAATCTAATGGAAATATCTTTTCAAGATCATTAGTTAAATCTTCATCGCCATAAATAAATAGTTGACCCATATGAGAAACATCAAAAATTCCAGAATGACTTCTTGTAAATTTATGTTCTTCAACAATTCCTTCAGAATATTGAATTGGCATTTGATAGCCTGCAAATTCTACAAATTTCGCCTTACTATCTTGATGTAGTTGGTATAGTGATGTTTTTTTTGTATCCATATTAACTCTTTTTACCCATCTGTATATTTGCCTGAGAGTTTTGCTCCTTCGGCGAGAATTTAATCTCTTTCCAGAGTTAATATGCTACGGTCCTTTTTGCCTGAGAGATTCCTGGGTGGTTGCTCCTTCGGCGCTACGATATTCTGTAGTCTCTCCCGTAAACCAATAATCTTACAAGTGAGTACGAATGTCAATGAGAAACGCTTTTTTTATTCTTAACTAAAAGTGAATAAAACTGCAATAAAACAGCAAATAAAATAATTGCACCTCCTATTAATCCAAATAAAGAAGGTCTTTCACTTACAAATAAAAATGCCCAAATAGGACCTAATACAGATTCGGATAACATTATTATTCCAACCATTGCAGAAGGTGTAGTTCTTGCTCCTATGGTTATAAAAATAAAACCAAAACCAACTTGAAAAAATCCCGCTAAAAAACCCAAAAAAATATCATTAGGTGAAATCATAATTTTAGAAGAGAGTAAAAAACCAATTAAACAAGAACTTATTCCTGCAACAAATTGTGCTGGAACCATATCTACTGTGGGATATTTTCTTACTATCATAATCAAAACAGCAAAGGTTATTGGCATTGTGAAAGCAGCAAGATTTCCAGACAATTCACCAGGCGTTAATGAGTTTCCAACCATTAAAATAACACCACTCATTGCTAAGATAATTGAAGTCAAAGTAAGTGCACTGATTTTTTCTTTAAGAAAGAAGTATCCAAATATAGCTAAAAACAATATTTGAAGTGAAATAATAAAATTAGTATTAGCTACTGTTGTATTATACATGGCAAAAACATACCCACAAAAACCAAAAGATAAAACTATTCCACCAAAAAATCCTGGTAAGCCTGACTCATAAAATGATTTGAAAGTTTCTTTTTTATAACTGATTATTAAAAAAGCCAAAACTGTTAAAGAAAAAAATAACGATCTCCAAAATAAAATTTGCCATAAAGTTGCTCCTTCAAAAGATTTAACAATTAACCCCCCAAAACTTAAACTAAGAGCGCCTAAAAAAATCAATAAAGGACCAGGTAGATTTCTTATTATATTCATTATATTTGTGAAATTAAATTTTGTGTTTCCATTTCATACAACTTAAATAAGGTTTCTGCATCAGATAAATTAATTTCTTGAAATTTTATTTTTGAACCTGGCGATAATTGAACCAATCTGTCGTAATCAGCACTTATCACCACTCCAATTTTAGGATAACCTCCTATTGTACCATGGTCTGATAACATTATTATAGGATTTCCATCTGCAGGTACTTGAATAACACCTTTTATTAATCCCTCCGACCTAATATTTGTATTAACTACATTTTCAATTTTTGGTCCCTCTAACCTCATACCCATGCGATCAGTCAATTTTGAAACTGTAAATTCTTTTTCAAAAAAAATTTTTTTACCCTGGTCTGAGAAATAATCAAAATTAGTACCCTTAATTACTCTTATTTTTTCAATTTTTGAATTAATATAATTCATTTTTTTTCCTATTCGATTTGAATTTATTTTTTTAATTTCAAATCTCTGTTTAGATTTAAATTTTTCTCCATTATTCGAACCGATCATAGCTTTAGTATTTGTAGAGCAGCTTCCCCATTGAAATTTTAAATCGAACTCTCCGTTAATTGCTAAATATCCATAAACTGACTTATTTGTGGAAATGATATCTATTTCATCTCCATCTTTAATCGAATAATTTTCATAACAATTGCCTTGGATTTCTTTGTCCCCTTTAATGATTTTAAAAATAACATCACCTGTGATAACAAAATTAATTTCATCACCTATATATTTTATTAATGGGCCTTGATAAGCAAACTCTATCACCGGAAAATGAGGTTTATTACCGGCAATACTATTGGCTAACCGAAAATTTCTTTGATCCATTGCGCCACTAAACGGAACACCTATGTGATAAAGGTTTTTTCTACCATTGTCTTGAAATGTTGTGTTTATTCCAGCTCTTAAGATTTCAAAATAATTACTCATTAAAATTACCGTATTCTTCTAAGGAGATTTTTTTAAATTTTATAGTATCCCCAGGATTTATTAAATTTGGGCTTTTCTCCTTTGAGCTATCAAAAATTTTTAAAGGTGTATTACCTATTATATTCCAGCCTCCTGGACTTTCATAAGTATAGATATTTGCAAATTGCTCCGTTAAACCAACTGAACCTTTTGGAACTTTTACTCTTGGTGTATCAAGACGATTTAACCTTAAGTTTTTTTCAAGATCCCCTAAAAAAGGCATACCAGCGATAAAGCCTGTCATGTAACAAAAATATTCTTTCTCAAAAAAACTCTCATAAATTTTTTCTCTTTTCAAAAAAAGTTTAGATTCGAGTCTTTTTATGTCTAAAGCGAAAGTATCCTCACAACAAATTGGTATCTCAATTTTTTTAACAAAATTTTCATTAATTTCATTTACATTTTCATTTTCAATTAACTTTTTTATTCCTTTAAAATTAATTTTGTTTAAATCAAACGAGACGATCAATTTATTATATGACGGGGTAAGATTTATAATACCTTCAATATTTCGCCCCTTAAGACTTCTAAAATATTTGATAACTTGAGAATTGATATCTTTATTAACCTCGTCCCCAAAATCACAATATAAAGCTGTGTCACCAAGATTTGATATATTTTTTATCATGACATGTTATACTTCAACTATTATTACTATGGAAATTAATATCAATTGTGATTTAGGTGAAAAATCGAAACATCATTCAAATAAGTATGATCCAGATTTACTTGAAATAGTAAATTCTGCAAATATTGCATGTGGATATCATGCTGGTGATACTGAAACAATGAATCAAGTAATTGAAATCTCAAAAAAAAATGGTGTAAGTTTGGGTGCACATCCATCATTTAATGATCCTGAAAATTTTGGAAGAGAGAGAATGAATTTACCCCCAGAAGAAATAAGAAAACTTATAATTGATCAATACGAAATTCTTCAGGATATAGCTTCAAATCATGGAGATAAAGTCTCGCATATTAAACCTCATGGAGCTTTAAATAATATGGCTTGTGAAAATTTAGATCTTTCAATTACTTTAGCTAAAACAATTAAAGAAATAGATAAAGATTTAATTTATCTTGTTCCAACAGGTTCTAAAATGGAAGAGGCTGCAAGAAAACTTGATATGAAAATCGCATGCGAAATATTTGCAGATCGAAATTATGAAGATGATGGAAATCTGGTTTCTCGTAAAAAACCTCACGCCTTAATTACAAATCCGGAAGAGGCCAAAAAACATGTTTTAAATATGGTAAAAAATCAGGCCCTTAATTGTCACAGTGGAAAACAGATACCTTGCGAAATTGACTCAATATGTATACATGGCGATAATATAAGTGCATTAGAGACTGCTAAAGAAATTAAAAAAAATTTAACTGATAACAGCTTAACTCTACTTGCATTAAATAAGATGAAAAAGTTTTTATAAATATAACAATGAAACTACTAATTATTACACTGATTGCTTTTTTAAATTTTACAACTTTAAGTTATACAGCTGGAAGTGGTGGTTCTTCTAACGATAATAGCTCTACAAATAAAATGTCAGACTTTGATTGGGCTGAAAGAAAAATTATAAAAGCGAAAAAATATGAAAAAAAAGGGAAATTGAAGAAGGCTGAAAAAAGTTACAATGATGCAATTAAAAAATTACTTAAAGCAAATGAAAAAGATCCAACTAACCCTGATATTTATAATTATTTAGGTTTTGCAAATAGAAAGGTTGGGAACTTTAAAGATGGTGAAATGTATTACTTGATTGGTCTGGAACTAGATCCAAAACATAATGGTATTAATGAATATTTAGGTGAACTCTACCTGCAGACTGATCGAAAAGACAAAGCTTTAGAGAGATTAAAAGTTTTAGAAACATGCAACTGCAAAGAATATACAGAGTTAAAAGATCTGATTGATGGCAAAAAAACGTCAAAATATTAATTTCTTTATTGTTAAATTAAAATTTTCAAATATTATTAAAATAAAAATAATAAATTGATTGAAGAAGCTTTAATATTATCTCAAATAATTTTCATTGATATTATTCTTGCAGCCGATAATGCAATAATAATTGGCCTTATAGCTGCAAACTTCGTACCTAAAAACAGAAAATTAATTATTTTTTGGGGAGTGGTTGGGGCACTTATCTTTAAAGTAATATTTGCTATTTTTGCAACTTATTTATTTCAATTTTATTGGATTAAAATTTTGGGTGGACTTCTATTAATTTGGATTGTTAATGATTTACGAAAAGATTTATTTGAAATAAAAAAAATTAAGTCACCGACTAAAAAATCAAAAGAACCGTCATTTATAAAAAGTATTTATAAAGTGCTCTTTGCAGACATTACTATTAGTTTCGATAATGTCATCGGAGTTGTTGGTGCTGCTAAGGGCAATTTTGGTTACATGATGTTTGGACTTATTTTATCAGTCGTTCTTACAGGAGCCTTAGCAACATATTTAGCAAATTATATTCAAAGACATCTTTGGATAGCTTATGTTGGCTTAGGATTTATTTTACTTGTGGCATTGCAATTAGTTATTGGTGGTTTAAATGACTATGGAGTTTTATCCATTAATGAAACATTTAAACAATATTTTTAAATTTCTAAAATTTGCCACTTAAGCACTTATTAATTTTACTTTTTATAGCCATTGCACACGGAAGTGCATTTCCTTTTACAAAATTAGTTTTAAATGACTCTGTTCCTCCAATTCTTATGGCATCATTAAGAATGGGGTTAGTGTTATTAATATTGATTCCTTTTTGGAAGTTTAAGGTACCAGAAAAAAAATATTTACCATCACTAATAGCGTTTTCAATCTCTATGGGTGTCATGGTTTATGTATTTATGACTCTTGCATTATACTATTCCTCTATTATTTCTCCTGTAATTGTAGGTTCTCAGTTAGCAATACCTTTTGGAATTCTTGCTAGTGCATTTATGTTAAATGAAAACATAAGCCCCAAAAAATGGTTTTTTATATTTTCTGCTTTTGTAGGAGTATTGATTATATTTTTTGATCCAAAATTGGTTGATAATTTTTTAGGATTATTCTTTGCAAGTCTAATGGCATTAGCTTTCGCTTTTGCTCAAGTTTTTTCAAGACAATTAAGAGATTTAGATATTAGTTTAACTAATGCCTATACAGGTTTATTTGGTTTTGTGATCTTATTGATTTTATCATTTTTCATTGAAGGTAACACTATCTCAACTATTAAATCTATAAGTCAAAATTCTTGGATTTTAATATCTTACCAGGCGATTGTAGTTTCTTTGGGCGCTCATTTGATGATGTTTTATTTATATAAGTTTTATACTGTAGGACAAATCTTTCCTTCATATTCTTTGTTCCCAATATTTGGAATAGCTCTTAGCTTTTTAATATTTGGTGAAGTTCCAACTGTTTTGTTCATATTGGGTGGAATAATTGTTATAGGCTCTGTCTTTTTACTTCATAAAATAAGATAATTTATCCATTGAAATATTTAATTAATCATAATTAAATTAGCTTTTTATAAATTGTTAACAATAAGAAGGAAAATAATGAAAAAACTATTTATTGCTGCTTTTATATTCGTCTCTACATTTACGTCGAATACATTTGCAGAAGTTAAAATGGGAATCATCTTAGGATTTACTGGTCCTATTGAATCTCTAACACCAGCGATGGCGGCGTCTGCTGAGCTTGCATTTAAAGAAGCTTCAGACTCTGGTTCATTACTTGGTGGTGAAACAATTTCAGTAGTAAGAGCAGATTCAACTTGTGTTGACTCAGCAGCAGCAACAGCAGCAGCTGAAGGTGTTATTTCACAAGGTGTAGCAGCTATAATGGGTGCTGACTGTTCAGGTGTAACTGGAGCAATAGCTTCAAACGTTGCTGTACCAAATGGTGTAGTAATGATTTCACCATCAGCTACGTCACCAGGACTAACTACTTTAGATGACAAAGGGTATTTCTTTAGGACTGCTCCATCTGATGCTAGAGGTGGTCAAATTTTAGCTGACATTACTAAAGATAGAAAAGTTAAAAGTGTTGCAATCACTTATACTAATAATGACTATGGAAAAGGTTTAGCAGATGTTTACAAAGCAGCTGTTGAGGCTCATGGTATTAAAGTAACTACTGTAACTGCTCACGAAGATGGTAAAGCAGACTATTCTTCTGAAGTAGCAACTCTTGCTTCAGCAGGTGGTGATGCGGTAGCTGTAATTGGTTACCTTGACCAAGGTGGAAAAGGTATCATCCAAGCATCATTAGACTCTGGTGCATTTGATAAATTTATTTTATCAGATGGTATGATCGGACAGTCTTTAGTTGATGCATTTGGAAAAGACTTGAAAAAATCTTTTGGTTCAATGCCAGGTTCAACTGGTAAAGGTGCTGGAGTATTTGGTAAAGTAGCAAAAGCTGCTGGTATTGATAGCTCAGGTCCTTACACTGGAGAATCTTATGATGCTGCTGCTTTGATTGTTTTAGCAATGCAAGCAGGTGGATCAGCTGATAGAGCATCAATTGCAAAAAATGTAATGGATGTTGCTAACGGCCCTGGAACAAAAATTTACCCAGGTGAACTAAAAAAAGGTTTAGATTTATTAGCTAAAGGTAAAAAAGTTGACTACGAAGGTGCAACTGGAGTAACTTTTACTAGCGTCGGTGAAGCTGAAGGTTCTTTCTTAGAACAAGAAGTTAAAGGCGGAAAATTCAAAACTAAAAAACAAAGATAATTTATCTTAAAATTTAAACCCCCAGCATTAATTTGTTGGGGGTTTTTTTTTAAAAGAACAAATATTTATCTGCCATATACAAAGCCCAAGCTATTGCGGCACCTGTAATAATATATTTCATAATGACTATTTTATTTCTATTTTTTCAGGAAGTATACCTTTCGGTCGATATCTCATAATAAGTAATAGACCAATTCCCATCATTAAAAATCTAAAATAAGGTACACTCTCAATTAAATGAACTTTTAGAGCGTGTGTATCATCTAAACCTGCAGTTGTTAGATTTACTAAATATAATCCTATAGGTGCAGCTTCAATCCATAAGAACCAAACTGCAAAACCTCCAAGAATTGCACCAAAATTATTTCCACTTCCTCCAACTATAACCATAACCCAGATTAAAAAAGTGTATCTCATTGGTCTATAACTTCCTGGAGTAAATAATCCATCTTGAGTTACTAACATCGCTCCAGCAATTCCAACAATGGCTGAGCCTAAAACAAATATTAAAAGATGTTGCTTAACAACATTTTTGCCCATAGCGTTAGCTGCTTCTTCATTATCTCTTATAGCTCTCATCATTCTTCCCCATGGTGAATAAAGAGCTTTTTGAGTTAAAATTAAAAGAATTATTACAACTACTAAAAATAGTCCTGAGTAACAAAGTTTTACAAAAACTGATGATCCTTCAATTACAAACTGGTTTAGAGCAGTTTGTCTTTCAGCAAAATCTGAAATTAAATTTAATTTACTAGAGTTAAATTTTTCAACTAAATTTATGAACCAATCGGTTTGTTGTAAATTTACCTCGTAAGGTGCGGGACGTTTTAAACCAATTACATTTTTAACTCCTCTTGTAAGCCAATCTTCATGTTTAATAATTGCAATTACAATTTCAGATATTAATAAGGTTGCTATCGCTAAGTAATCTGCTCTTAAACCTAAGGCAACTTTACCTATAACAAATGCCAATCCACCAGCAAACAAAGCTCCAACTATCCAAGAAAAAATAATTGGGAGACCAAGTCCACCCAAAAAACCAGTTTTTGCTGGATCTACCTCTTCAATTGCCTCAATACCAGGCTCGGATACAAATCGTATTGTGATAATTCCTAAAATGATAATTGTGGCAACAATGTAAGTTCTTGTTTTTGATTTACCATACTTCTTCAAAACATACCTAACAGCTAACACCATTCCTATAATAAGAAATAGGCTGACTAAAATATTTGAACCACCTGCACTCCAAGCTTCTTGAACTGGATTAACAGAAATTAAAACTGCTGCCAAACCACCTAAGGCTGTATATCCCATTATTCCAAAGTTAATTAGGCCAGCATAGCCCCATTGAATATTTGCACCCATCGTCATGACAGCTGAAATTAAACAAAGATTAAATATCGATAGAGCAATATTCCAAGATTGAAATATTCCTACAAGTACAATCAATCCCATCATTATACTGTAAGCTGCTATTACATTTAAATTTTTTCTCACAATACCTTCCCTTTAAATATTCCTGATGGTCGGTAAAGTAATACGATAACTAATATTGAAAACGATACTGCAAATTTATAATCAGTTGAAAGTAATTGAACCAAACCCCCAGGTTCCATACTTTCAGGCAAAACATACATAAAAAATTTTCTGTAAGCATATGTTAATAATATTTCAGAAAAAGCAATCACATATCCTCCTAAAAATGCTCCAAATGGATTGCCTATTCCGCCTACAATAGCTGCAGCAAATATTGGAAGCATATTATTGAAATAAGTAAATGGTTTAAAACTTTTGTCTAAACCATACAAAGCACCTCCAATTGTAGCTAGGATACCTGCTATGACCCAAGTTATCATAACTATTTTTTTTGGATCAATACCTGATAACAACGCCAAGTCTTCATTATCAGAATATGCCCTCATACTTTTTCCTGTCTTAGTTTTATTCAAAAACCAAAAGAGAGTTGAGACTAAAATTAATGTAACAATAATAGTTAAAACTTGGGTTGATTTAATTGCAAGACCTTCATTTAATCCTGTCATTTCCTTAAATTCACCAGCTTTTATTAAAAATTTTTCTCCATCAAAAAATCTTCTATCAGATGGTCCAATAATTATTCGAACCACAGCCTGGGTAACAAACATCACGCCAATACTAACCATTGCCAACTGAACTGGTGGGCTTTTGTTTACCCGATAATATTTAAAGACAAATTTATCTACTAGCAGCATATAACCAATCATAAAAATAATTGCAAAAGGAATAGCTAATAAAGCTGTTGGCAAAACTCCAAGACTAATACCAACAGACTGAAAGTACCAAGTAAAAAGAATTGTAAACATAGTGCCAAAAGACATCATGTCTCCAGTAGCAAAGTTTGCAAATCGTAAAATTCCATAGATTAAAGTTACAAAAATTGCACCAAGTGCTAATTGAGATCCGTATGCTAAAGCAGGAACAAAAATATAATTTAATAAAAGTATAATTGCGTTTACAAAATCCATATTATCCACCTAGAAAAGAGCTTCTCACCCTTGAATCCTCTAATAATTCTTTTCCAGTACCAGAGTACCGGTTCTCGCCTGTTACCAAAACATAGCCTCTATCAGAAATATTTAATGCTTGCTTCGCATTTTGCTCAACCATCAAAATTGCTACATTAGTTCTTTTCACTTTAACAATGTGATCAAATAATTCATCCATCACGATAGGTGAAACACCTGCTGTAGGTTCATCAAGCATTAAAACTGAAGGTTTAATCATTAAAGCTCTACCAAGTGCAACTTGTTGTCTTTGCCCACCAGATAATTCACCAACTAACTGATCTTTTTTTTCTTTAAGAATTGGAAATAGGTCAAAAATTTCTTCAATTGTTTCTTTAAATTCAGTGTTAATTAGGAAAGCGCCCATCTCTAAGTTTTCTTCAACTGTCATACCTGCAAAAACATTTTTTGTTTGAGGAACAAATGAAATACCTTCTTTTACTCTATCTTGAGGTGAAAGTTTTGAAATATCTTTGCCATTAATAACTACTGATCCAGATTTAAGATTTAACAAACCTAACATTGCTTTCATTGCTGTAGATTTTCCAGCTCCATTAGGACCAAGAATTGATACTATTTCCCCTCTCTCAACATTTACAGAGCATGAATTAATTATATCTGGCCCATTTCCATAACCACCTGTCATTTTATTACCCTCAAAAAATGCCATATTTAATTATCCTTTAACTTTGAGCCTCTACCTAAATAACTTTCTATAACTTTTTCATCTTTTTTTGCATCCTCAACAGAACCTTCAAATAGAACTGACCCTTCTGCCATTACTATTACTGGATCACATAATCTTCCTATGAAATCCATGTCATGCTCAATCATGCAAAAAGTATAACCTTTATCTTTATTTAATTTTTCAATAGCCGTTCCAAGATCTTTTAATAATGTTCTGTTAACACCTGCTCCAACCTCATCTAATAAAACTAGCTTTGCATCAACCATCATCGTTCGACCTAATTCCAATAATTTTTTTTGTCCTCCAGATAAATTTCCAGCTAATTCATTTTTTAAGTGACCAAGATTAAGAAAATCAACAACTTCCATTGCTTTATCTTTAATTTGACTTTCCTCTTTTGCAACTAATGAAGGTTTTAATAAAGCATTCATTAATTTTTCTCCAGATTGATTTCCTGGAACCATCATCAAATTTTCTAAAACAGATAAATTTGTAAACTCATGTGCTATTTGGAAAGTTCTAAGCAATCCTTTTGAAAATAATTCATAAGAAGGAACATCAGTAATATTTTCATCATTAAACATAACGCTTCCAGCTGAAGATTTTAAATTTCCAGCAATTAAATTAAATAATGTAGTTTTACCTGAACCATTAGGTCCAATAATACCTGTGATAGTTCCTTTTTTTACTTTAAGTGAACACTCTGATACTGCCGCTAGGCCTCCAAAATATTTTGATAAATTATTAATTTCTAAAATATTTTCAGACATTAACTATTTGTTTAGTCTTTTATGAATACTATTTAAAGTATTAATTACAGATTTATAAACACCTTTTTTACTCATTTCTTTTAAGCCTTGTTCATTTAATCCTTTTGGTGTTTGGGACTCTTTTACTAAATGTTTTAATTCTTTTTTTGAATTTACAACCGCATCTTCAGATAAAGCTAAAAATAATGTAGTGATATATTTTTGCGCATCTAATCTTTTAATACCTCTCTTAACTAACCAATTACTCATTACTTTTAACATTTCATAGTAAGAGGCCATCATTCCTGATGTTGACCAAAAATTAATTGATAGTTTTTCATTTTGAATTTCAATAGTCGATCCAATTTTATCAAAAAAATTTTTAATCTTTTTATTTGGTGGGCAAATTGGAACTGGGCCTTTTTTGAGTGAAATTGGGGGTAGAGGTATAGCTCTAACAATGTCAGATTTGACTTTTATCATTTTTTTTAATTCAGCTAATTTTATTGTAGAGATGAAACTTATGATTTTTTGATTATTTCTAAAATTTAAAGTCTTGATAATCTTATTTCCAACAGATGGGGTGACTGCTAAAAAAACCCAATTTGAATCATTTATAATATCTTGATTATTTTTAACAATTTTAACTTTTTTAAATTTTCTCTCTAATTTTTTTGCTAAAATTCTATTTCTTGATGAAATTAGTATTTTCTTAAATTTTATTTTTGAATTACATATACCTGTTATTACTGAATACGAAATTTTTCCAGTCCCAATAAAACCAAGTATCATAATTTCAATATATCAATTTAAAATAATTAGGGTAAAAAAAAAGCCCTCACTTGGAGGGCTTTTTTTAAATTTGTTGTAAAAGATAACTAGAATGATCTACCGATTGAAATTCTAGCACCGTAACCTTCAATACCTGATGCTTCAATACTTTTGTCTGAATCATTTTGGTTTGTAAGTTTTACGTCGTCAAACTCCATCATATTAGCTTCAAGTCTAACAAATGCTCCAGTATCAAGATCATGGTTGTAACCTACACCAAGAATGAAACCTTCAAGAGAAGTATCACCGTAAGCACCACCAGTTCCAAGAACTTCGTTAGTTGCAACATCTACTTCGACATATCCAACTTTTGCATATACGCCAGCTGGAGAACTTGCAGTTACATAAGCAGTGATCATATTTTCAAATGAAACACTTACTCTGTTGGTTGCATCAGCAGATTTTTGTAAATCTATACCACCTTGTCTTTGGATGTTTTCTGTAGTTTCTGAGTCCATGCTCATTGGAACATAATCTACTCCAACTGCAATAACATCATTTAACTCTTTTTCCACAAAAAGGGATCCAAAATAAAACGCAGTTTCTGCATCATCACCCTCAGTTGATGTTTTCTTTGTTACGTCATCTCTAGCTGCATTTGATACGTGGTCACCTGAAAATTTCTCAGCACCATCACCATTAAACACACCACCGATAACAGATATTCCTATGTTTACGCCATTTGCATTTACTGCGCTTGTAAATCCAAAAAGAAACGCAATTAAGTATACATATTTCTTCATATATTTAACCTTCATTAGTATTAATAAATTATAATTTATTGTTAGTCTTAATTAACCATAGTTTATTAAGAATTAACAGTGGAGTTATATATGTAGAATGATAATTTTTCTAAAAAAAGACTATTTAGGCAAATTTTGCTATTCATTGTGATAAAATTATCACAATATTATTCAGTAATTTCAATGTTTTTTACACCTTAAAAAAAACTGTTAAAAATAAACAACTTTTGATTGATTATGACTAAATAAAAAAATTTATGGTTAATTTTTTGCAAAATAACGATTCTTTACAAAAATTTTTTATAAAAAATTAATTAATAAGAATTTTTAATAAACGTTGATTAAAAAATAGCAAAAACACTATTATAATTAAAACTATAGATGAAATTAAATTTATTGTTTTAGTTTTTGATTTGATGAAAATTGCTAATATTACATGTTTTTAGTTTGCAGTAAAATAACCTAAAGCTGTCCAAATACATTTTTGAATCCTACAATTCATTGAATTAAGAGAAAAGAATAATTCTTACGGCAGATAGGGTTACAAAAAAAAACAAGTATCTTTGAAAAAGGACAGGACCTAAGTGATATACAAAAAAAGATAGTCCTTAAAAACCGGGAGCTAAAGATGGCTAAGAAGGACTATCAATAACAATATATCAGATCTTAAAAAAAATGCATTATCTATTTTTTTCAAATATAAGGGATTTATGAAAAAAAAAGGTCACAGGCCAGTCACTAGGGTCAAAAATCCTGAGCCAAAAGTTGAGGACCCAGATTGGGTCATATGGGCTGCATGGGCAGATAGGATCACTTTTGAGGAAATTGAAAAAAAAACTGGTTATTCAGAATCAAGCGTAATCAAAATTATGAGAAGATCCTTAAAACCATCTTCATTCAGATTATGGAGAAAAAGAGTAAACCAAAAAAGTATTAAACATCGTAAAAAATTTGAATATTCAAGAAAACAAATGACTAGTAAAATAAAAAAAGGTGATTATTTATAGCATATGAAAAAAATAACTATTTATACAGGTCCATTGTGTAATTATTGTGATGCAGCCAAAAGATTGCTAACAAGAAATAACGCATCTTATGATGAAATAAATATTGCATCAGTTGACGGTGCTATGGATGAAATGATCAAAAAAGCAAATGGAAAAAGAACTATTCCTCAAATTTTTTTTGATGACCAGCATATTGGTGGGTATGATGAAGTTAGAGCTTTAGAAAGAGAAAATAAATTACAAGATCTTTTAAAATAAAACATAATAGATAACCCAAAAAATTAAAGTATATTCAAAAAAACTTTTTAATACTGTAATTTGTTTCTCATTTAACTTTTGATTAATGAATTTTTTTGAGAAATAAAATCCGATATTTACCAATAGAATACCAATAACAATACCGATTATTGTAAATTTAATAGAAAAATTCTTATAACCAAAATAACAGGCTGCAATTAAAGTAAACCAAGAAACTTTAGTAATGAATATTTTAAAAATAATTCCAGCTTTTTTACTAAATACTGATTGTGTTTTAATAATTGAATATGACCAAACTATTCCAATTAAAAAACTTAAATACTTTATAATCATTACTTCTTCGGTTTAAAAACTAGACAAACTCCATTGTTACAATATCTTTTGCCAGTTGGTTGTGGTCCGTCATCAAAGATATGACCATGGTGTGCGTTACAATTTATGCAATGATATTCTGTACGAGCATAACCTAATAAATGATCAGTTTTAGTTTCAAATACATTTGGTAGAGATTTAAAAAATGATGGCCAACCCGATCCACTTTCATATTTTGTTTGAGACTCAAATAATTTGACATCACAGTTAGCGCAATGGAAACTACCTTCACGTTTCTCCTGGTTCAACTCACTTGTTCCAGGTGGCTCTGTACCTTCCTCAAACATTACTAATTTTTGCTCTGCAGTTAAATTCGGATTTTTTTTGTTCATATAATTATAATAATTTAGCACATGATTGATGTAAAAAAGAGTGCAATTCAACCAATTTGTTAAAATCTTTATTATAACCACCGCCCAGAACCCCACACAATGGAATACCTTTTGAAAAAAAATTTTGGGTGACTATTTCGTCTCTTTCTTTAATTCCATTATCTGAAATTTTTAATTTACCTAAACGATCATTAAAATGAATATCAACACCAGCTATGTAAAAAACATAGTCAAAATTTTCTTGATTTAATTGATTAAGATAAAATTTTAGGATTTGAGTATATTCTTTATCCTCCATATTATCACTAAGTTCGACATCAAGATCGCTAGTTGATTTTTTAGCTGGATAATTTGATTTTGAATGCATACTAAAAGTAAATACATTTCTGTTTTCCCTAAAAATATCGGAATTTCCATTTCCTTGATGCACATCTAAATCGACTATTAGAATTTTACCAGCTAAGCCTCTATCAAGTAAATAATGAGCAGCCACTGCTACATCATTAAATACACAATAGCCAGCTCCCCCCTCAAAATTTGCATGATGACTACCCCCGGCTGTATTGCAAGCAATACCATTTTTGATTGCAAGTTTTGATGCTAAAACTGTTCCGCCAGTTGCAACTAATGATCTTTGGATCACGCTATCAACCAATGGGAAACCAATTTTTTTTATAGTATTTTGATCTAAAGTTTTATTCTTAACTTGATTTATGTATTTTACTGAATGAGCTCTTTTTAAAGTTTGTTCTGAACAAGGATAAGGTACATGAAATTTTTTCACTATCTTATTGCTAATAAGATAATTAGCTAATTCTCCAAACTTATTAATTGGAAATTTATGATCATCCCCAATTTTCGCAAAATAGTCCTCATGATTTACAACAGATAAATCCATAATTACTCAATTATGCGAATTGGCTTTCCTTCTGCACAGGCTTCAAGAGACTCTATCATTTGAGTGTAATAAATATTATAATTTTCTGCAGTCACATAACCTATGTGAGGTGTTAACAGTGCATTTGGTAAAAACCTTAACTTGTTATTTTCTGGTAAAGGCTCTTTATCATAAACGTCTAGGCCTGCGCCAGCAATTTCATTAGTAGATAATCCAATAATTAAATCATCTTCATTTACTATTGGGCCTCTGGAAGTATTAATTAAAAAAGCTGTTTTTTTCATTTTATCTAATTCTTTTAGTGTAATACAATCTTTGTATCTTTCGCCTCCTTGGACATGTATAGATAAAAAATCTGAATTTGTAATTAAATCATCTTTACTAGAAGGCAATACATCTAATTCTTTACATCTATTTAAATCTAAATTTTCACTCCAAGCCATGACCTGCATGCCAAATGCTTTACCTATTTTTGCAACTTGTGAACCTACTCGACCAAGACCGATTAAACCTAAAATCTTTCCTTTAAGCTCAGTACCAACAGTTGTTTGCCAATAACCTTGATACATATTATCTATTTCCTGTTTCAAGTTTCTTGCCAATCCTAAAATTAGAGCCCACGTTAATTCTGGTGTTGGGTTTAGATTGCTTTCAGTCCCACTGACTATAATTTTTCTTTTTTTTGCAGCATTCAAATCAATAGATTTGTTTCTTAATCCACTAGTAATAATAAATTTTAATTTTGTTAAATTGTCTATCAAATTTTTAGTGATAGGAGTTCTTTCCCTCATTACTAAAAGAGCTTCAAAATCAGCTAATTTATCTAAAGCATCAGCTTCGTCTTCAAAAGGCTCACTAAAAATCTTAAATTCATATTTTCCAGATAATTTTTCTAAATCCACAAATTGTTGTGATACATTTTGATAATCATCTAAAATAGCAACTTTAAGCATTTTTAATTTCTTTATTTGATAAAAATAAACCTAATATAATTAATATAGCTCCAATCAAGTGAAAAAGTTGAAATTGTTCATCATAAAACGTGATAGCCATAATTGTGCTAAATAAAGGAATTAATGAGAGAAATATTCCGGCTCTATTAGCCCCGATAATAGATACTGCACCCGCCCAACAATAATAAGAGCCAATGCTTGGGAACAATGCTAAAAAAATTAAAATATATAATAAATTTAAATCAAATTTAATAAGTTGTCCTTGTGAATATTCATAAAGAAATTGAGGTAAGATAAATAATAAGCCAAAAGTACACAAAACATGAACCAATGTTAAAAGTGGTAACACGAAGTTTTTTTTTTTAAGGAAAGCAGAATAAAGACCCCAAGTAATAACTCCTCCAACCATTATTAAATCACCCTTATTAAAGTCTAATGAAAGTAAAATATCTAAATCAAACTTAACAATTATTGTTAAAATACCTAAAACTGAGAGGATGAGACCAAAAATTTGAAATTTATTTGTTTTTTCAATTTTGAATATAAAACAAAGTAAAATTATCATAGCTGGAATTGCTGTATTAAAAAGAGATGCATTAATTACCTGTGTGTGTACTAGAGCAAGATATGTAAAAGAATTAAATAAACCAACGCTAGTTAAAGCTAAAAATAATATTAATGGTAAATTACTTATAATTACATCTTTAAACTTAATTATTTCCTTAAAAGTAAAAGGAATTAATATAAGCCAAACTAATGACCATCTAAAAAATACAAGAGACATTGGGGGAATGTCTGCTAAGAAAGCAAATTTTCCAATCATGAAATTCCCAGCCCAAAATAATGTGGCACAAACCAACATTATGTATGCTTTGGTATCTTGCATGAATTAATTAAATCTTGCTGAGCTATAAGGGTCTAGATTTAAATTAGTATTTTCTTTAGCTATCATTCCAGAAACAATCTTTCCAGATATTGGTCCCAATGTCCATCCTAAATGGTGATGACCAAAACAATAGAATACATTTTTGTGATTTTTTGATGGGCCCATTACTGGTAAAAAATCTGGTAATGTTGGTCTAAAACCCAACCATTCATCCTCGTGTTCTGGTAAATCACCCAACATATATTTTGCATTATTAATTAAATTTTTAATTCTAGATTTTGATAATGGATTATCTAGCCCCCCAAATTCAACCGTACCTACAACTCTTAATCCTTGTTCCATTGGAGTAATTCCAAATCCTCTATTTGAGAATATCACTGGTCTGTTCAAAAGATGATCGCAATCTTTAAAGTGAACATGATATCCTCTTTCAGTATCAAGTGGAATTTTTTCATCCAATTTATCTGTGAGTTTTTTTGAAAATGCTCCACATGCAATCACTACTTTATCAAAAGTAAACTTTTGATTTTCAGAAATTAAAATGGGTTTTTCATCATCAAAATGAATATCTTTAATATTGATTTTATTAAAATTGCCACCTTTTTTTTTAAATAGCTCAAATAATTTTATTAAAATTTTTTTTGGATTTCTGGCATGTCTTGCATAAGGATAATAAACTCCTGCATGATAAAATGGTTTTATGTTGGGCTCTAAATCATGAATTTCATCTTTATTTACCAATTGCTGTTTTACCCCTAATTCATCCCTAACCTTAATTTCTAACTCTCGACTTTTTAAGTCTTGATCGTTCCAAATATAAAGAATGCCTTTATTTTCTACAAGTCCCTCTAGTTTAATCTCATCAAACAATTCATCATACGCTGGAAGAGCTAAATCTAAGATTTGATGCATATTTTTTGCAGTGTGCATCATTTTATTTTTAGTGGTATTGAGAATAAACTTTAAAAACCACGGGATCATCTTAGGAACATAATTCCATTTAAGAGCCAAGGGTCCAGTCGAACTTAATAGCATTGCGGGAACATCTGCTAGTACATCGGTTCTATTAAGTGATAGCGAGGCGTAGGGTGAAAAATGACCAGCATTACCATAAGAGGCTGCTGGACTACCAGGTTCATCTCTATCAAAAATTGTAACCTCAAAACCTTTTTTTTGTAAAAATAAAGCATTTGAAATACCTTGAATACCCGCTCCTACTATTCCAACTTTAAATTTACTCATTCTAATTTATACAATCAATTTTTATAAAAATTTAAGCGACAAATTATCTTAAGCAATTGCTTGTTGACTGTGAACTTTTGCGCTCATCACTATACCAAATCCAATCATAGTCGCTAACATTGAAGATCCCCCGTATGACATTATTGGTAATGGAGATCCAACTATAGGTAGTAATCCTAATACCATGCTCATGTTTATAGTTATATAAACAAATATTGCAGCTGCAAAACTATAACAAAATATTTTTGCGAAATAGCTTCTAGATGAAGCTCCAATTACTACAATTCTATAAATAGTTATTGCATAAATTATCAAAAGCAATGCAGATCCAACAAATCCAAATTCTTCTGAAAAAAGTGTAAAAATAAAATCTGTATGTTTTTCAGGTAAAAATTCTAGATAACTTTGAGTTCCTTTTAAAAAACCTTTGCCGAAGAGTCCACCTGAACCAACGGCGATTTTGGATTGAATAATTTGGTATCCCGCTCCCAAAGGATCTCTATCTGGATTTAAAAAAGATAATACCCTTAATTTTTGATATGGTTTTAAAAAAGAGATTATAAAAGGTAAAGATATTAAAAAACCTATCATAGTGTAAATAAAATATTTATGATTTATACCTGCAAACCATAAAACTGCTATTCCACTAATCGAAATCAACAAAGAAGTACCCAGATCTGGCTGAACAATTACCAGCCCCATTGGTAATAAAATAATTATTAAAGAAGTTAAAATTGTATAAATTGAATTTACATTTTCTAATTTCATTCTATGAAAATATTTAGCTAAACATAATATTATACAAATTTTCATAAGTTCTGAGGGCTGCAGATTTATAAAATATAAATCCATCCATCTTTGGGAACCAGATGCTTTTATGCCAAAATAGTAAGTCCAAATTAATAGTCCTATAACTATCAAGTAAAAAAGATATCCAATTGAAAACCAAAATTTAATATTAATAAATGAAAATATTAACATCATTATTGTAAAAGTTACTAACTTCACAAAATGACTTTTGGTATGAAATAAAACTTTACCACCATCTGTTGAATACATTGTTGTTAGGCTGAGAGTGCCAAGCAATAAAATACAAGCCAAAAGAATATAATCAAAACTTTTAAATTTTTGAAATAAACTAAAACTACCTTTGCTAAGTCTAGTATGCTGGTACATTATATATCCATATATCTCTTATTGTTAATTGAAACTCTCAACTCGTGCCTATCAATTATTGATTTAAATAACTTTTTTGCCATTGGAGCTGCCGTTGTACTTCCATTTCCACCATGTTCAACAATAACACTTACTGCATATCGTGGATGCTTGTAAGGACCGTATGCAATGTATAATGCATGGTCCCTTTCCTCATATGGTATCTGAAATGTTTTTAAATCTAATTCACGGTCTCTTTCTGTAATTTTTTTAACTTGTGCGGTTCCAGTTTTACCTGCAAATTGATATTTTGGATCACTTATTCTTGATCTATAGGAAGTTCCCATGACTTCATTCGTAGAACCAAACATGGCATCCTGTACGATTCTTATGTTTTCTGGATTTTCATAAAGTGGGGTAAACTTGTCATCAGGTTGATCTTTATTTTTATCATCAACAATAATTTTAGGATAAATTTTATAACCTCCATTAGCTATTTGTGCAGTCATTAAACATAATTGAATAGGTGTTGTTTGAATATACCCCTGTCCAATACCAGTAATTATAGTTTCTCCTAATAACCAGCCTTTTCCTAAAGCGTTTTTTTTCCATTGAGTATTTGGAACTAAACCTTTTTTTTCAATATCAAAAAGTTTATCAAAAACTTTATCTCCTAAGCCAAATTTTTTTGCTGTTTCGCTTAGTTTATCTACACCCAGTTTTCGGGCAATTTCATAAAAATAAGTATCACAAGATTGTTTCATCGCATTTCTTAAACTAACAAATCCATGACCTTTTTTTTTCCAGCAATGATAAGTTTGTCCATACAATTCGGTCTTTCCAGTGCATTTAACTGTAAAATTAGTGTTGATAATTCCATTTTCCAAAGCTGACAAAGCAACAATTGGTTTTATTGTTGAGCCTGGTGAATAATTTCCTTGCAATGTTTTATTTACCAATGGCTTCATTGGATCATTACGAATTAATTGCCAATCATCTTTGCTTATTCCAAAAACAAATAAATTTGGATCAAACGATGGAGAGGAATGCATTGCAATAATTGAACCTGAATAAATATCCATTACACATATAGATCCAGCTTGATCTTTTAACAATACATTAGCCAGTTTTTGAATTTCAGTATCTATTGTTAGTCTTAAAGATTCTCCCTTTTGGCCCTTTTGAAACTCTAACTGACTAATCCTTCTGCCATAAGCATTAACCTCATATCTCTCGATATCGTTAGATCCTATTAATTGTTGCTCGAGAGATTTTTCCAATCCTGTTTTACCAACTTTTAGTCCAGGTACGAAATTTTTCTTTATAATTTCATTATTTTCAATATCATTTTCATTAGCTTGACTTACATAACCAATAACATGAGTAAAATTTTCTTTAAATGGATAGTTCCTAGAAATAGATATTACTGGTTTTACACCATTTAAGTCATACAAATGATTATTTATTTTTGAAAAATTTTCCCAACTTAAGTTATCTGAGACAATTAATGTTTCCCATGGCTTAATCTCATTCTTCTTTTTTAAAACTTTTTTAAATGACTTGTCTGATAACTCTAAAAGATCTTTTAGTCTATATATAACATATCTAAAATCCTCAACTTGCTCTGGAATTACATGTAGTTGGTAAGCCTCAAAGTTACCTGCTATTACGTTACCAAAGTAATCGTAAATCTCACCTCTTACAGGTGCCAATTTCCACTCTCTAATTCTATTTTTATCTGATAAAGTTAAATACTTTTTGTTTTCCTTAACTTGTAAAAAAAATAATCTACTTATTAAACCCATCATTATAAAAAATTTTAGAGATCCGGTTATAAACATCCTTCTGTTTATTGAATTTAATTTTTTTACACTATCACTCGAGGAATTAATCATTTAGACCCTTTAAATAAAACTTAAATATAGAGACAAAAATTATGTAAAATAAAAAAGTGAAAAAAGTATTCACAAGATAGCTCATCAAAATTAAATTAAATGAAAAAAATAAGGTTAAAATAGAATAGTTAATTGAATTTATAAGACTAATAACAAATAAAAAATAAAACCAATCTTTAATTTGATTGGGTCTTATTGTTATGTTTCTAAAATAAGATGTAAAGATACAAATTAGGATATATGAAAAACTACTTATCCCAAGAGGTAACCCCACTACAGTATCATTAACCAATCCAGCTAAAAAAACTAAAAAATAATCAAAATTTTTAAAATCTTTTAAAGTGAAATAAAAAATCAAGATAAAAGGGAAATTAAATGAAAAATAGTCCAAGTTTAGATAGTTGAAATCAAATTCATTCAAAACAGACACAAATAAAACAATCAAAGGTATCCATGAATAAAACTTAAAAAAAGATCCTTTTGTTCTTAGACTACTCATTTATTTTTTTTCCTCTATTTAAAATACATTTTTTATATTCGGGCGTCCCTACTTTGAAGCCAGTGCTAAATAATTTTTTCGTTTGACATTTGTGGCTATAAATAAGATTTAATCTTAAAAATTCTAACTCTTCTTTATCTATACTAAATTGATTAATAGTTTTTTTTTGATTTAATATCTCATTTTCATAATTAAAAATTTTACTATTAAGATTATCTATCTCATTTTTTAATAATTCATTTTCATCTTTAAATTTTAGATTAGTTTGCTCAATAATCTCAAGTTCGTCCTCTAGAATTTTTATTTTTGCATCTATTGGGTTTTTATTTTGATCAGTATTTTCTGCACTTTCTTCACTTTTATCAAAAATTTTAGTTCTTGTAACAACCTCCGCAAAAACATATTTAAGTTGAGAAAAATCACTATAAAATTCCACATTGTAGTTAGTCTTAGTCTCATTTTTTAAAACTTTGATCTTGCCTATAGGAATTCCACTTTTAAATATTGCGCCTGTTCCAGAAGTATAAACAATACTTTTTTCAGTTAATCCTTCCTGGAGACCTTCCTTAACATACTTAATTTGAGCATTGTTATCTCCTGAGCCGGTAATAATAGCTTGCACATTTTGAGGAGCAATAGTCACGGGAACGTTAGAATTAAGATCTGAAAGTAATAAAACTCTTGAAGTTTTATAGTTAACCTCAATTACTCGTCCTACTAAATATGCTTGATCATAAATATTGGTTCCAATTTTAATATTATCTTTACTTCCTTTGTTAATGATTATGCTTTTCAAAAAAGGGCTTTCGTGATCAACTATGATCTTTGCCAACACTTTATCTGAACTTGAAACATAATCATTTATTAACTCTTTAAGTTCTTTATTTTCAAATAAAATAATTTCATTGGAAACATAATTTGATCTCAGCTCATCTAATGCTTGTTTGTCTTTTTTATAGCTATTAAAAAAGGTTGTATAATCTTTGACATTAAAAAATGTGTTCTTAATAAAATTTTCAGGAATTGAAACTACAAAAGATGACCGATAAACAACCTCATTAATCCCAATCTTGAGATATCTTATAACCTTAAAATCTAAACTAGATAGTAAAATTACAAAAGCAGAAACTAAAACTAATGATAAAAGTGAAAATTTTTGTTGAGTACTTTTTTTTAAAAAAGCAGATCTAATTGCAATTATAAAATCATCTCTGCTTGAGGCCATTGCTCTTAATATTCAGTCAACATAGTCGAGAATGTCTGTTCCTGATCTAAAGCTTTTCCCGTTCCAATAGCAACACATGATAATGGATCATCAGCAATATGTACTGGTAAACCTGTTTCTTTAGAAAATCTTTTATCAATGTTTTTGAGTAGTGCGCCACCGCCAGTAAGAGTAAGCCCCATATCAACTAAATCTGCTGAAAGTTCTGGTGGTGTACTCTCTAATGCATCCTTAATTCCATTAACCATTTCCTTTAAAATGTCATTTAATCCTTCTGCAGTATCTTCTTCAGTAATATTAACTTCTTTTGGTGTTCCAGATCTTAAATCTCTACCTTTAACAGCATAAGTATTATTATTAGTTGGAATTGCTGTGCCAATTTCTTTTTTAATTTTTTCAGCAGTGCTATCCCCAATCATTAAATTATATTCTTTTCTCATATAATTGACTAAAGCAGCATCCATTGCATCTCCGGCAACTCTTAATGATTTAGAATAAACTAAACCACCTAAAGACATGACAGCGATTTCACTAGTTCCACCACCTATATCAACTACCATTGATCCAGTCGCCTCAGATATTGGAAGGTTTGCACCAATTGCAGCTGCAATTGGTTCTTCGATTAATTGAACTCTTCTTGCTCCTGCTGCTAAAGCACTGTCTTGAATAGCTTTTCTCTCAACAGGTGTAGAGCCAGTCGGAACACAAATTAAAATTCTTGGATTAGCAAAAGTACTTCCTTTATGCACTTTCTTGATAAAATGTTTTATCATTTCTTCTGTAACTATAAAATCAGCTATTACCCCATCTCTTAGAGGTCTAATTGCTTGTATATTTCCTGGGGTTCTTCCTAACATTGTTTTTGCCTCATCGCCAACAGCTAAAACTTGTTTTTTCCCAGCTTGATCAACAATTGCAACAACTGATGGTTCATTTAAAACAACACCTTGTCCTTTAACGACAACTAATGTATTGGCTGTACCTAGATCAATAGCCATATCTTGGCTCCACATTCCTTTAACTTTACTAAATAATCCCATTTAAACTCCTCCCTTAACTTTTTTTGGTTCAATATTTTTATAAAGAGATTTTTTCTCTCTTTTAATAAGCATCTTATTTAATGCATTCAAATAAGCATTTGCTGATGCAACTAATGTATCAGTATCTGCAGATTGTCCAACAGTTGTTCTGTCATTTTCCTCAATCTTGACACTTACTGTTGCCTGAGCATCTGTTCCCTCAGTTACTGCATGAACTTGATAAAGAGATAATTTTACATCATGAGGATAAAGGTTTTGAATACATTTAAAGATTGCATCTACTGGGCCATCACCAGTTTGTGAAGTTTCTTTAATTTCTCCAAAAACATCTAAAGTCATGTCAGCTCTTTGTGGCTCACCTGTTCCAGCAAAAACTTTTAAAGACTTTAAGTTTATAGCATTTATTTTGTTGTCAATAATTAAACTATCATCAACTAACGCAACAATATCTTCGTCATAAATATGTTTTTTCTTATCTGCTAAAATCTTAAACTTTCCAAAAGCAGCTTGAACGACATCATCGGTAACATCAGTATAACCTAAGTCACTAAGCTTATCTTTAAATGCATGTCGACCAGAGTGTTTACCCATAACAAGAGATGTTTTTTTGACACCAACACTTTCTGGTGTCATTATTTCATATGTCTCCCTGTTTTTAAGCATTCCATCTTGATGAATTCCAGACTCATGAGCAAAAGCATTTTTACCAACAATTGCCTTATTAAATTGGACAGGAAAACCCGTGGCATTAGATACAATTTTTGAAGCTTTGCTTATTAGTTCTGTTTTTATTCCTGTCTCATATGGTAATAAATCATCTCTAGTTTTAATTGCCATTACAATTTCTTCTAATGCAGCATTTCCTGCACGCTCACCTATTCCATTAATAGTACATTCAATTTGTCTAACTCCTGCTGACAATCCAGACAATGCATTAGCAACAGCTAACCCTAAATCATTATGGCAATGTGCAGAAATTATTGCTTTATCGATATTAGGGACATTGTTTTTAATGCTTTTTATTGTTTTAGCAAATTCTTCTGGAATTGAATAACCAACAGTGTCGGGAATATTGATAGTTGTTGCGCCACATTTTATCGCAAGCTCTATAGTTTTATACATAAAATCTAAATTTGTTCTTGTACCATCCTCACATGACCATTCTACGTCATCAGTAAATTTTTTAGCATATGTTACACTTTCTTTTATTGCTCCCAAAACTTGGTCATCTGTCATATTAAGTTTGTGTTTCATATGAACTGGACTTGTAGAAATAAAAGTATGGATACGAAATCTTTTCGCATATTTAAGAGACTCATAACATGCGTCTATGTCTTTTTTGGTAGCTCTAGCTAGTCCACAAGGAATTGAATTTTTTACACTTTTGCTGATTGCGCTAACAGCTTCAAAGTCACCAGGCGATGATATTGGAAAACCAGCTTCAATAATATCAATGCCCATTTCATCAAAAACTCTTGAGATTTGAATTTTTTCCTCAACACTCATAGAGGCTCCTGGTGATTGCTCACCATCTCTCATAGTTGTATCGAAAATAAATACTTTATCTTTATCAGGCATATTAATTTTTATTAATAGAAATATACAACCTATCGTTTAGATTGCAAAATAAATAAACTATTTTACCCCAATTTGGATCTATAATTTACTTCTTATCACTATCTACTAATTTCTTTTTGCTAATCCAAGGCATCATGGCTCTTAACCCTGCCCCAACTTTTTCTACTGGATGCTCAGCTAATTTAGCTCTTGTAGCTAAAAAGTTTTTTTGACCATTTTTACACTCATCCATCCATTCCTTAGTAAATTTACCAGACTGAATATCACTTAAAACTTCTTTCATCCTTTTTTTTGTTTCTTCTTTATTAATTATTCTTGGTCCAGATTGATATTCACCATATTCAGCAGTATTGGAAATAGAATAATTCATATTTGCAATTCCACCCTCATAAATTAAATCTACTATTAATTTTACTTCGTGAACTGTTTCAAAGTAAGCCATTTCAGGTTCATAGCCAGCTTCGACTAACGTTTCATATCCATTTTTAATAAGTTCTACAAGACCACCACATAAAACTGTTTGTTCACCAAACAAATCTGTTTCAACTTCATCTTTAAAAGTTGTTTCAATTATGCCCGATCTTCCACCTCCTACGGCTGACGCGTAAGACATCGCTAAATCTCTTGCTTTACCAGAACCATTTTGATGAACTGCAAACAAGCATGGGACGCCTCCACCTTTTTCAAATTCACTTCTCACTAAATGCCCAGGTCCCTTTGGTGCAACCATGAAAACATCTAGATCTTCTCTGGCTTTAATCAAATCATAATGGACATTCAGTCCATGAGCAAAAGCAATACTTGTTCCTGGTCTTATTCGTTGATCGATGTGGTTTTTATAAATTTCGGCTTGTAATTCATCTGGAGTTAAAATCATAACTACGTCTGCCCATTCCGCTGCATCAGACAAATTCATAACTTTTAGACCTTTAGACTCTGCTTTTGCTTTACTAGATGATCCCTCTCTCAATGCAACAACAACTTCTTTCACTCCACTGTCTTTAAGATTCAAAGCATGAGCATGACCTTGACTTCCATAACCAAAAATTGCGATTTTTTTATCTTTTATAAGATTTACATCAGTATCTTTTTCATAAAACATTTTCATTTTGTTCTCCTATTTTATTTATTTAAAAACTTCTGCACCTCTTGTCATTGCTATAGCCCCTGTTCTTGAAGTGCTTGTAAGACCTAGAGGTTTTAATTTTTTACTCATTTTATCAATTTCTCTTCTTAAAGCAGTTATCTGAATTACAACTGATAGCTTTGTTTTATCTAAAATAACTGGATTAAAGCTTTTACAAACTTTAAGACATTTTTCTATCTTTTTCTTATTACCTACCACTTTTAATAAAGCCATTTCTTTAAAAATTACTTTTTTATCCTCTCTTTTGAAATCTGCAACTTTATGAACTGGAACTAATTTTTTTAATTGAAGTTTAATCTGATCGATTACTTGTGGAGTACCTGTGGTAACAATAGTTATCCTCGAAATATTTTTTGTCTGATCAACTTCAGCTACAGCCAATGACTCAATATTATATCCTCTTCCAGAAAATAACCCTACAACTCTTGCTAATACTCCAGCTTCATTATCGACCCAAACAACAAATATATGTGTATCAAGTTTACCTAATTTTGTTGGAATACTATAGGCTGATTTTGACTTGACCATTAAACTAACGCTTTCCCCTTACCTGTTATTTTATTATCCTCTTTATCATTTGGTCCAAGTATCATTTGATTATGTGGTTTTCCAGATGGTATCATTGGAAAACAATTTTCATTTGGATCAACTTGGCAATCAAATATTACAGGACCATTGTGATCAACCATTTCTTTTATCTTTTCATCTAATTCATTAGGATTTTGAGCTTTAATACCTTTACATCCATAAGCTTCCGCTAATTTTACAAAATCTGGCAATGCTTCAGAGTAGCTCTCTGAATAATTTTTCTCGTGAAGAAGTTCCTGCCACTGTCTAACCATTCCCATATACTGATTATTTAAAACAAAGATTTTAATTGGCAAATTATATTGAACAGCAGTCGACATTTCTTGCATAGTCATTAAAACTGATGCTTCACCAGCTATATCGATAACAAGTTTATCTGGATGAGCAATCTGAACTCCAACTGCAGCCGGAAGACCATAACCCATTGTACCAAGACCTCCAGATGTCATCCATCTATTAGGTTTGTTAAATTTATAATGTTGTGCAGCCCACATCTGATGCTGACCAACCTCTGTTGTAATAAATGTATCTTGATTTTTTGTTAGTTCATATAATCGCTTTACAGCATGTTGAGGTTTAATTGTTTTTTCACTATTAATAAATCCTAAAGAGTCTTTCGTTCTCCATTTCTGAATTTGTTCCCACCATTTCGAAATATTCTGTTTATTAGAAGTTTTTAACCCATTCTTTTTTTTATTAATATTTTTTATTGCAGACTGTAAAACTTCATTAACATCTCCCACTATCGCTAAATCTACTTTGATAATCTTGTTTATTGATGACGGATCAATATCAATATGAACTTTTTTTGAATTTGGTGAAAACTCATCTATCTTTCCAGTTATCCTATCATCAAATCTTGCACCAATATTAATTAATAAATCACAATCGTGCATAGCATTATTTGCTTCATAGGTTCCATGCATACCAAGCATTCCAATAAATTGATTGTCATCACCAGGGAAAGCACCTAGTCCTTGTAAGGTAGAAGTAATTGGAAAACCAATTAATCTCACAAACTCTCTTAATGAGTCACTTGCTTTGGGTCCAGAATTTATAACTCCTCCACCGGTATAAATAACTGGTTTCTTAGCTTTAGATATTAAACTTAAAAGCTCATCTATTTCATTTTGAGAAAATTTATTATGTAATTTACCATTGGTTTTTTTTTCTTTTTTTGGCTTTGAATAATTTACTTTTGCAAACTGAATATCTTTTGGAATGTCAACTAAAACTGGACCAGGTCTTCCTGTTGTTGCAACTTTGAAGGCTTCATGAATAACTCTAGATAAATCTTTTATGTCTTTTACTAACCAATTATGTTTTGTGCATGGTCTTGTAATACCAGTGGTATCACATTCTTGAAATGCATCAGTTCCTATTAAATGAGTTGGAACTTGACCAGAAATACAAACTAAGGGAACTGAGTCCATGTAAGCGTCAGTCAAAGCTGTAACAACATTAGTTGCACCTGGACCTGAAGTAACTAGGACAACGCCTGCTTTTCCAGAAGACCTTGCATAACCTTCAGCTGCATGCCCGGCTCCTTGCTCATGTCTTACTAGAATGTGTTTGATTGAAGAATGATTTTTTAACTCATCATAAATTGGTAAAACAGCCCCTCCTGGATATCCAAAAATATATTCAACATCTTGATCTTCAAGACATTTAAAAACGATTTCAGCACCAGAATATAATTTAGACATTCATGCAATCTAGCTGAAGTTGTGCTAATTGGTCAAGACTAATGAGAAATTTCTAAAATTTTTTTAAAAATTTATCTAAGCTATTAGGGTTCATTTTGTTCCATTCTTGCATATGACCTCTCCCCCATGTGCTTTGCCTTTTGGCATATTGCCTTGTCTTTATTGATATTTTTTCAATAACTTCCTCTTTTTTAATTTTTTTAGCAAGATATTCTCGAACTTCATTGATCCCAATCGCTTTACTAGCGCTTTTATTTTTAGAGACTCTTAATTTGAGAAATTTTTTAACTTCCTGAATCGCTCCGCTTTTTATCATTTCATTAGCCCTAGTCTCAATTTTTTTGATGAGGTCTTTTCGTGGGAAATCAATATAAATTTTGTAAAAATCGGCTTTTTCATAATTTGATTTAGTATTCTTAAACCAATCATACATAGATTTTTTTGTAAATAATTTCACCTCATAAGCTCTAATTGATCTCTGGGTATCAGATGAATTAATTTTTTTTGTTACTAAAGGGTCTAGCTTAACTAGTTTTGTGAAAAATTTTTTTTGACCAAGTTTTAAATGTAAAGATCTTATTTTTTTTCTTAATTGAATTGGAATATTGGGAATACTCACCAAACCTTCAGTTAAAGATTTAAAATAAAGCCCTGTGCCTCCAACTAAAATTGGTATTTTATTCTTTTTTTTTAAATCTATAATTTTTTTATCGATGAGTTTAAGCCAATCACCAGTTGAAAAATTTTTATTTACACTAAGAAAACCATATAGATGATGTTTAATATTTTGATAATCTTTTTTATAAGGTCTGGCTGATAAAATCTTTAATTCTTTGTAAATTTGCATACTGTCAGCATTGATAATTTCACCATTAATTTTTTTAGCTAATTTAATTGCAAACTCAGATTTACCAGATGCTGTAGGTCCATAAATCAAAAAAATTTTGGATTTAAAATCCATAAATTAATCTAACTTAACACCTATATATCTTCTTTGATTTTGACTGTTATAGATTACTAATAGAATTGTTTTTTGATTGCTATTTAAAACTTTTTTTACAGCTTGATCAAGATCATTTACGTTACGTATTTTTTTCTTTTGAGCCTCAAGAATAACACTGTTAACTTCAACTGAATTAAATAGCGGACTGTCATTTTCAATTTTAGTTATTACCAATCCTGTAGTTTGGTTAGGTAAATTTCTAGATTTTATATCCTCTTTTGTAATTTCTCTTACAGAAATTTTTAAATTTTCTACTCCAGATTCTTTTTGAGGTTTCTCTTTTTCTGCAACCTTAAAGTCCTCGGAAGTTTCTAAACGTCCAAGTGTAATTGTTTTAACAATTTCTTTTTTATTTCTCCAAATTTTTACTTGAACTTTTTTTCCAACTTCAGTTCGAGCAACAATTATTGGAAGTTGTTTCATCTCCTGAATTCTCTCTCCATCAAATTCTAGTATGATATCACCTGCTTTAACTCCTGCTTTTTCAGAAGGGCTGTTTTGTGCAACACTTGCTACTAGTGCTCCTCTTGGTTCATCTAATTTTTCAATCTCAGCTATTTCTTTTGTCACATCTTGAATTCTAACTCCTAACCATCCTCTTTTTGTTTCACCAAATTCAATTAATTGGTCAATAACTATTTTTGCATTGTTAGAAGGTATAGAAAAACCAATTCCAATTGAACCATTCCTTCCTAGAATAGCTGTATTAATTCCAATAACATCTCCGTTCATGTCAAATAATGGTCCACCAGAATTTCCTGAATTAATTGAAGCATCGGTTTGGATGTAATCTTCGTATCTTGATAATCCGATTGATCGGTTTCTTGCAGAAATTATTCCTGATGTTACTGTTCCCCCTAGACCGAAAGGATTTCCGATCGCAATAACCCAATCACCTATCCTTGCTTTGTCTGAGTTACCAAATTTTACAGGCACAAAATTTTCGTCAGTTTCTAATTGAAGGACTGCAATATCTGAAAGTGGATCAGCTCCAATTACCTTGGCATTAAATTCTTTATCACCATTAACACGTACAATAATGTCTTCAGCATCACTTATCACGTGGTTGTTAGTTACTACAATTCCTTTTTCGTTAATTATAAAACCTGAGCCTAGTGCTGAAGATTTCCTCTCTTGTGGTGCACCAAACTCTTTAAACATATCCTCAAAGGGTGATCCTGGGGGGAATTGAAAAGGGAATGGGTTGGTTTGTGTGGTTATTATTGTTGTAGTAGAAATATTTACAACAGATGGCATTAATTTTTCTGCTAAGTCTGCAAATGACCCTGGAATATTTTGTGAAATAGAGCTTGTTTGAAAGCTTATGACTAAAAAAAATGATAGGAAAATTGACTTAAATCTATTCATATTAATTTTTAACGTAATAAATGATTACAAATCCCAATATCATAAAGATTAAACCTCCAGTTCTTAACTGACTATCTTTAATTAACTCAATTTTTTTTAACATACTTTTCATTTTTGATGGAAATATGGCATATAAAATACCTTCAATGAATAAGAAGAGACCAAATGCTATGATCAATTCTCTCATAAGTGGTTATTGAGATTTAGGTTTTATATTTCCAAAGAATT
Organism: uncultured Pelagibacteraceae bacterium; assembly: GCA_902572005.1. GTDB lineage: Bacteria > Pseudomonadota > Alphaproteobacteria > Pelagibacterales > Pelagibacteraceae > Pelagibacter. Next base: position 71,159 of record CACGEC010000002.1, read on the forward strand.
TAAAAAACTCACTGTCTGGTGAGAGAATTAATGAAGTCTCACCACCAATTAAAGCTTTTTCGTAAGCTTGCATGGCTCTGTAAAATGCAAAAAACTCTGGATCCTGTCCAAATGCACTAGCAAAAATATTGTTTCGCTTACCGTCCCCTTCTCCCTTCATGATCTCAGATTTTTTTTGAGCATCTGCTAAAATCACAGTTACCTCTTTATCTGCAGTAGATGTAATCGTTACTGCCATCTCTGCACCTCTTGCTCTAAATTCTTTTGCTTCTCGCTCTCTTTCAGTTTGCATTCTTCTAAAAATTGCGTCACTGTTTGCCTGTGGAAGGTCTGCTCTCTTTATTCTCACATCATTAATTTTAATTCCAAAATTTTCAGCCTCATTATTCACACCTTCTTGAATTAAAGCCATTTGCTTAGTTCTATCTTCTGATAAAAGGGTTTGTAATTCTTGCTGCCCTAAAACATTTCTAATTCTTGAATTAATAATTGTTGCTAATCTTGATCTTGCAACTCTTTCGTTTCCAACTGAGATGTAAAACTTAAGAGGGTCAACAATTTGAAATCTTGCAAATGCATCTACAATTAATCTTTTTTGGTCTGATGCAATCACTTCTTCTGGTGGAGTATCCAAGTTAAGAATTCTTTTATCTAAGAAAACAACGTTTTGAATAAATGGAATCTTAAAATTTAATCCTGGTTTTGAAATTATTCTTTTTGGGTCACCAAATTGAAGAACGATTGCTTGGTTTACTTCTTTTACTATAAAGATTGAAAAAAATGCTACTGCAGCAAGTGCAACAATTATTCCAGCTATAACTTTTCCCATATTCATTTTAATTGGTCGCTTTCTTTTTACTTAATTCTGGTAATGGAAGATAAGGAACTACACCTGAGCCAGCATTCTTCTCGATAATTACCTTATCAATATCAGCTAAAACTTTTTCCATTGTTTCCAAATACATTCTCTCTTGTGTTACTGATTTTGCATTTTTATACTCATTATAAATTGCTAAAAATCTACTTGCTTCACCCTCAGCTTTAGCAACAACTTCTTTTTTATATGCTTCAGCAGCTTGAAGAATTTTTTGAGCCTCACCTCTAGCCCTAGGGATTACATCATTAGCATATGCTTCAGCCTCGTTTTTTGATCTTTCCATATCTGCTCTTGCCGCTTGAACATCTCTAAAAGCATCAATCACCTGATCCGGTGGGTCTGCTTTTTGAGTTTGTACTTGAGTAATTTGAATACCACTTGTGTATTCATCTAAAATTTTTTGAATAATTTCTTGGGTGTCAGTTTCTATTAAAGATCTTCCCTCTGTTAAAATAGGCTGAATATCAGATCTTGCTATTACTTCTCTCATTGCAGTTTCTGCTGCTGCTTTTACTGTGCCCTCTGGATCTTGAATTTTAAAAAGGAAATTTCCTGCATCTTTTATTACCCAAAAAACTGAAAAATCAATATTCACAATATTTTCATCACCAGTTAACATCAAACTTTCTTGAGGAACATCAGCAACTCCTCCCGATGAAGAAAATCCACTATCTCTCTCAGATCTAAATCCTATATCAATTCTGTTAACTTTTGTAACTTTTGGAGTGAGTACAGACTCAACTGGAAAGGGGATATGATAGTTTAAGCCTGGTTGAGTTGTTTTCACAAATTTTCCAAATCTTAAAACCACTCCTTGCTCATCAGGTAAAACCCTATAAAGACCACTTGCCAACCAAACAAAGCCTAATACAATTAAAACTAAAATTGCTTGTTTACCACCAGATGAACTACCTCCAGGTAAAAATTTTTTAATCTTTTCTTGAAATTCTCTAATTATCTTATCTAAATCAGGTGGTGTTGGTCCTCTTCCAGATCCATTACCACTTCCACCTCCGGGAGGTGTTCCCCAAGGGCTTCCGCCTCTTTGTTGAAAATCATCTGACATATGACAATCTATATAATGTCTTTATGTAGAAAAACAAGATAAGATCCGAATATGCCAAAGGAAAAGCCAGCATTAAATGACGCAATGAGAAAAAAAATGAGTGAAAAAGTGCATGAAAAAAACCCAATTAAAGGAACAAAATTTACTATAGCAATCTCTAGTGCTAAAGGTGGTGTAGGAAAATCTACTTTCGCTACTAATCTTGCTTTAGCCTTAAAAAAAATTGGTTGTAAGGTCGGATTATTAGATGCAGATATTTATGGTCCATCAATTCCAAAGATGCTCGGTATAAATGATAAACCAAAAAGCGATGGTCAGAAATTAGAGCCAATTATCAAATATGATATTCAATGTATGTCTATTGGTTTTTTAACTGATCAACAAACACCAATGATTTGGCGTGGTCCTATGGTAACTAGCGCGATAAAAACCTTTACACAAAAAGTTGATTGGAAAGATTTGGACTTTATTATTGTTGATATGCCACCAGGAACTGGAGATACTCAATTAACTTTTTCTCAAGATATTAAAATGGACGGAGCTATCATCGTATCCACTCCTCAAGAAGTAGCTTTGCTCGATGTCAAAAGAGGAATTAAAATGTTTGATAAATTGGGAGTAAAAATTTTAGGTTTAGTTGACAACATGAGTTTTTTCATAGGAGATGATGGTAAAAAATATAAAATTTTCGGTGAAGGGGGTGTAAAAAAAACTGCTAATGAATTTAACAAAGAATTTTTAGGAGAAATACCAATTAACTCTGAAGTTGGAAAAAATGGAGATGAAGGTAAGCCAATAGTTGAAGCAAATCCCGAGCATGAAATTTCAAAAATATACTTGAATTTTGCTAACAAGATTAAATCAACTTATCTTTAAGATCAAAAGCTACCATTAATTCATTCCATTCTCTTTTTGAAAGCCCAGAACTCTCTATATCAACTTTTTCACCTTTAATAAGTTTTTGAATTATTAATTTTCCTTTTGCTGAGACTTCTGTACCACCTACTCGATAATCCATAAAAGCATCATAAGTTATTGGAACCCATTTTTTTACTGTATCCAACATAATATCTGCATAAACTCTAATCTCATATTGAGCATGACTATCAGCCCTTAATCTTAAAAAGTTCATTAAGTTAAGTAAATCAGTTTTCCAATACCACTGAGTATAAGTATTTAAAGTCAAATTCATTCTGGCTAGTTCTCTTGCTAATCCTTTTTTATTTTCATCAATTGTAGAGCCATCAAATCTTTCATTTAGCATCATCTCATAATTGTCATAAGTTCTTTCTGCATCATTTTTCAAAAGTTCTAAAACCTCTTTCGCTTGATCTCCCTCAATAACTTCGCCCCTGCCTTGTCTGTTGCTAGATGATTGTGCGGCTAGATTTTCTTTTGATGGTAAGTAAAATTCTTTATCCAGAATAGAGTATCGAGCAGAATATTCGTTAACGTTTGCAGTCCTATGTCTAATCCATTGTCGTGCAATAAATATTGGAAGTTTAACATGATACTTGATTTCACACATTTCAAATGGGGTGCTATGCCAATGTCTCATCAAATATTTTATTAAACCGGCGTCAGTAGAAACTTGTTTGGTTCCTTTTCCATATGAAACTCTTGCAGACTGTACAATTGAAGTGTCATCACCCATATAATCAATTACTCTCACAAATCCATGGTCAAGCGCTGGCATTGCCTCATATAAAATCTTCTCTAACTCAGGTGCAGTAACTCTTTTTGTTGGATTTTGTTGAGATTGTTGATCCTTAATTTCTTGTGATTGTTCTTTTGTTAATTTCATGATTTTTATTGAATCTCTTTTAATTGCTTTTATATTAATAGTGTTGGCTTGCCAACTACGACGATAAACGAATTTCGTAATAACCACTGCGGACGTGGGGGCAGTACCCACCACCTCCACCATTTACAACTTATGGGGGTGAACTAGATTCGACGGGTGTCTAAAGGCTATTCTTTCGTCCGGAATTGTTCCTCCGTAAAGGGCTAATTTATAATTGCTAACGAAAGTTACGCACTTGCTGCCTAATTAATTTTATTAATTATGTAGACGGGGTTTGGGGCACCTGGCAACAGAACGCCCCTACTCATTTGTTAATTTAGTTTGCAGTATCAACGTTATTTAAAAAATACAACCAAGGGATTCGGCCTGTGTTCGGAATTTTATTTATCTTTCTCTACCAGCTCCATAACTTTTTCTCGAGTTTTTCCAATTGCTAAAGCATCATACCATACGACCATATTTTCTGTAATTTCTCCTAACTCTTCTTTAACTTCTTTTCTAAGAGCTATTTTATTTTGCTCAACAACTGGTCCTATCTTTAAATAACAATTAACTATAGGTTTTTTCTTTCCAACATTTGAATAGAGTGGTCCTTCAAATCTGTAAGCTGGTGTTTCTGATCCATCGATAAAAACTTCTATCAAACCATTTTCGTCAGCTCTATTTACAAAATGTACTAAGATGCTTGTCCATTCTGTTGCGCCAAGATTTTTATTTATTTTCCCTTTAAAATTTTTTAATTTTGCCCAGACATCATCTGAAACATATTGTTGTAAGTTTGTATTATAAAACATTGGTTGTTGAAGATTGATCCACAAAAAATCAGCTCTAAAATCTAAAAAAAACATTGGGAAGCCTTCATCATCTCCAGGCATTGATGCATAGCATTGACTGATATGTTTTTTTCTATATTGATCAAAATAATTTTGCATCGGTCTTACAGCATAATGAATCCATTTCTCCACACCCTTTCCAAAAGACCCTGAGTGCTTAACTTCAGTTCTTGTCACACCCATAGAATGTTCACAATCATTATGAGTGTCTTCTCCTTTTCTTATTGTACAATTAGAGTAATCAACAACTGTTTGATAAAATTCTTTTCCTTTATAAGCCGACTCTGGTGCGCCCGTAACTAAGCTCATCTCACCTTTACCAAGATATCCAAGAGATTTTTTCATCGACATACCTTGTATTTTCATCATCATTGGTTTTATTTTTGCATTAGGATTTTTTGTAAATTCTTTAGCTATTTTTTCATATCTAGCTTTAGTCTGCTCTGCTCCATAAGCAGTGACACTCAACAATAAACCCAGAACCATGATCCCTAAAAGTTTTTTCATGAAATTTTTTTTTTAAGATACACATCAAAACTAGTTTTATTGGCGGGTGTTGGTCCAATTTTTTTAGTTTTATCTTTTAAATCATCTAAATGAATTAATTTAAATTCTTCTGACTCCAAAATGTAAAAATCATAAAAATTCTTTACACGATCAATAAAATTTAAAAATATTTCTGAAGGACCTTTCTCGAACGCATATTGTATATTACTAATTTTTGATAAATTATTAATAATGCATTCTGCTACTTTGTAGTTGCTTCCCTCAATATCCACTTTCAAAAAGTCGATTTTATTTAACTTTTCATTGTTGATTAAAGAACTTAAAGTTATAGTCTTTAAATTTGAACTTTTGTTATTAACAATTACTTCACTTTCTTGGGTATTTTCAATCACATGATAATTTTGACCAATAAAGTCTGAAACTGCATTTTCAACAATCTTAATTTTTTTTTCACATTTATTTAATTCTATATTTTTTCTTAATAGTTTTAAGTTATTTGCTTCCACCTCAACACTATACACTTTGCTTTCTGGGTAGTTTTTCGCAAAGTAAATTGAATATTCACCTAAACACGCACCAATATCTATAAAATTTCTTGCTTCAGAAAAATCAAATAAATTTTTTAAATATTTTGCCTCATTATGATATTTTGTATTGTGGGGTATCTTATAATATCTATTTACTGTACCTGGTGTTATCAACACTCCATCAACATCAATAATAGTCATGTCTTTTTTAATCGTTATAGGTAAAGTATAATTTAATGATTTTAATATTTTTTGTAATAAAACCAAAGTTTGTCTAATAAGAAATGATCTATAAAAACGATTTTTTTCGTTTAAATTTATCTTTTTAAAAATTTTTGGAGTATAGAGGTACAACAATGTTATGAATTTCATTGCTAGCACTAATAGTTTCATTTTCATTTAATTAACTTTTACCACAAAAAGCTTTTTTATATTTTATTTTTTTGTAATTCAGCTTGAGCTGCAGCCAATCTAGCAATAGGGACTCTATATGGTGAACATGAAACATAATTTAATCCTGCTTTAGAACAAAAATGAATACTTTTTGGGTCACCTCCATGTTCTCCACAAATTCCTAATTTAATTTTTTTGTTTTGTTTTCTTCCTTTACTAACTGCTATATCTACTAAATCCTCAACTCCTTCATCAATTGAAACAAATGGATCCACAGAAAATATCTTATTATCTATATAGTCATTTAAGAATTTTCCACTGTCATCACGACTGATTCCAAATGTAGTTTGTGTTAAATCATTAGTTCCAAAACTAAAAAATTCTGCATGTTTTGCTATATCTTTTGCTTTAATTGCAGCCCTGGGTAATTCTATCATCGTTCCTACAAGGTAATCTATTTTTATTTTATTTTCCTTTTCTACTTGACCTGCAATTCTGACAACCAAATCTTTCATTATTTTTATTTCTGCCTCAGTTGAAACTAGCGGTATCATAATTTCAGGGAAGGCAAATTTATTTTTATTCTTTTTTAATTCTGTGAGTGCTTCAAAAATTGCACGGCATTGCATCTCATAAATTTCTGGGAAAGAAATACCTAGTCTACAGCCCCTATGTCCAAGCATTGGATTTTGCTCATGCAATTCTTCGATCCTAGACTCAACTTCTAGAACATCAATTCCAACAACATTTGCAACTTCAGAAATTTCTCTTTTTGATTTTGGTAAAAACTCGTGCAAAGGCGGGTCAAGTAAACGAACCGTAACTGGCAGACCATACATAATTTTGAATATTTCCATAAAGTCCTTTTTTTGATGAGGCAAAAGTTTCTTTAATGCTTTTGATCTATCCTCTAGTGTCTTTGATAAAATCATTTCTCTTACAGACAAAATCCTTTCTTCATCAAAAAACATATGCTCAGTTCTGCATAACCCAATGCCCTCAGCTCCAAAATCTCTAGCTATTTTAGTATCGGCAGGTGTTTCAGAATTTGTCCTAACTTTCAATTTTCTAATATTGTCAGCCCAACTCATCAATTTTGAGAAATCTCCAGAAATTTCTGGTTTAACAGTAGGCACACTTCCTAAAATTACTCTGCCAGTTGATCCATCAATTGTAATAACATCTCCTTCTTTAATCTCGTGAGACAATGTTTTAAAATTTTTTTTTTCATAATTTATATCAATTTCACTCGACCCAGAAACGCATGGTCTTCCCATCCCTCTTGCAACGACAGCTGCGTGGCTTGTCATACCCCCTCTTGCAGTTAAAATACCTTTTGCAGCATGCATGCCTTGGATGTCCTCAGGAGAGGTTTCTATTCTAACCAAAATAGTGTCTTGCATCATGCTATTAAGTCTTTCTGCCTCCTCAGAAGTAAAAACTACTTTCCCACTAACTGCACCTGGAGATGCAGGTAATCCATTAGCAATAACATCTAAAGGATTTTTTTCATTTAAGGTTGGGTGCAGCAATGTATCTAAAGAATTTGGGTCAATTCTTAAAACAGCTTGATTTTTGGAAATTAATTTTTCCTTAACCATATCAACAGCAATCTTTACTGCTGATTTTGCAGTTCTTTTTCCTGAACGAGTTTGCAATATCCAAAGTTTTTTATTTTCAACTGTAAATTCTACATCTTGCATATCTTTGTAATGTTTTTCTAATTTTTTTAAAATCTTTTGTAATTCAGAAAAAACATTTGGCATTGCTTCTTGCATTGACGGTTCTTTTGCTTTTGCCTCTTTCTTAGCTTTTTTTGAAATATATTGTGGTGTTCTTGTGCCAGCTACAACATCTTCTCCTTGAGCATTAATTAAATATTCACCATATATATCATTTACTCCATTTGAAGGATTTCGAGTAAAAACTACACCAGTTGCACAATCATTTCCCATATTTCCAAATACCATTGACTGAACATTTACAGCAGTTCCCCATTCTCCAGGTATCTGATTTAATTTTCTATATATTTTTGCTCTTTTACTTTCCCATGAAAGAAATACTGCACAAATTGCACCAAACAATTGCTGATTAACATCTTGTGGAAATTCTTCATTTGTTTTTTCTTTAACTACATTTTTAAAATCTACAATTAATCTATCCCAATCATCTTCATCTAAATCAGTATCTAACAACACGCCTTTGGTTAATTTATAATTCTCAATTAACTCCTCAAAAAAGTAGCTCTCTATGCCTAAAACAACACTTCCATACATTTGAATAAATCGTCTATAGCTATCTTTAGCAAATCTACCATTGGATGTTTTGTTTGATAATGCAATTACTGTTTTATCATTTAATCCAAGATTGAGGATTGTATCCATCATGCCAGGCATAGAAACTCTTGCACCAGATCTAACAGATAATAATAAAGGGTTTTTTAAATCACCAAATTTTTTTGATACATCTTTTTCAATTATCTTTAACTCCTTCTTAATTTGATTAACTAATTTAGTATTAAGTTTCTTTTTATCTTTGTAAAAAATTTCACAAACTTTTGTTGATATGGTAAACCCAGGTGGAACTGGCAGCCCCATTCTTCCCATTTCAGACAAATTTGCACCCTTACCTCCCAGAAAATTTTTTGGATTTTTAATTTTTTGTGAGTCTTTTGATTTGAAATTTAAAATTAGTTTATTCATTATTTGCTTTTAATAATCGAAAATTTATAAAATTTTGAAAGGTTTTACATAACATATTGATAAGTTCCAATCTGTTTTTTCTTAAAGTTTCATTTTCTTCATTTACTTGTACATTTTCAAAAAACTCAAAAACTTCTTTTTTAGCTCCAGCTAATATTAATAATGATTGTTCATAGTTTTCGTCTTTATCAAGACTTGAGTAATACTTTTTAATTTCACTAATTTTTTTATATAAATTTTTTTCGAAATCAGTTTTAAAAATACCAGGATCGGTTGTATTTGTTATTTCAACTTCATTAATTTTCATTTCATTAGTCAATATATTTGATGCTCTTTTATAACTTGATGTAATATCAAGTCCTACCTGATTATTTATGACTTTATTTAAGCTTCTCGCTTTTTCAAAAGTTGAAAATAATTCATTCAATGAAAGAGAAGAAACTGAGGCATCAATAATATCAAAGCGAATTTGTTTTTCTTTCATATAATATTTAAATCTGTCTTTTAAAAAATTATATAATTCTTTGTGCAAATCTTTATTAATAAAAGTGTGTCCCTGGTCTTGATATAAACTTGAAGAATAATTTAATAAATCATTTATTTTCAAATCTTTTTTGTTTTCGATCATTGTTCGAATAATACTAAGTGCCATTCGCCTAAGTGCAAATGGATCTTTAGAACTCGAAGGTTTCTCATTAATTCCAAAAAAACCAACTAAAGTGTCAATTTTATCTGTTACTGACAATGCAACACTAAATGCTTTTTTAGGAACTCTGGAGTCTAAACCAATAGGCAAATATTGTTCGGTTACAGCAAGTGATATATCTTTATCAAATCCTTGATAAGCAGCGAAATATCCACCCAAGACACCCTGTAATTCAGGAAATTCCCCTACTAAATCAGAAGTTAAATCTGTTTTACAAATTGAAGTTGATAGCTCTACTTTTTCTTTACTTATCAATAACTCATCTGAAATCATTCCTCCTAATTTTCTCATTCGTTGCACTTTTTCAAAGTATGAACCTAATCCTTTAAAAAAACTCATTGATTTTAATTCTGATACCTTTTTAACTAAATTTCGTGCTTTATCCTTATTCCAAAAAAATTCAGCATCACTTAGTCTTGCTTCTACAACTCTTTCGTTTCCAGCCTTAATCAAACCTTTTTGATCCTTTTTATTTGAAACAATTAAAAATTCATTAGTAATTTCGCTCTTATTATCAAATGTTGGAAAATATTTTTGATGAGACTGCATTGTTAAGATTAAAATTTCTTCTGGAATTGATAAAAACTTTTTATCAAAGCTACATAATAAAACATTGGGATTATCTACTAAGTTAGTTACTTCATCTATTAATCTTGGATTATCTCTGACTGTCAATTTTCTTTTGTTGAGTATTTTTGAAAAATCTCTCTTTATTAATTCTTTTCTTTTATTTTGATTGATAAGTGTTCCTCGTTTTCTAAAAAATTTTTCATAAGTTTTAAAATCTAAAAAAATTTTCTTTTTTTCCTCAAAATCCTGATCTATGAAGGTGGAATTTGAGGATAAAATATGATGATATTTAAATCTAATCGCCGTCTTATCAAATACTGCTAAAATTGACTTCAACGGTCTTCCCCAATTTAAATCAAATTCTCCCCATTTCATTGATTTTTTCCACTGATACTTATCTAGAGTTTTTGGGATATACTCAATTAATAAATCCTGAGTTTTAAGAGATTTGGTTTTAGTTTTATAAAAATAAAACTCACCTTTTTCAGTTTTATTTTTATAAAGATCTTTTTTCTCAATATTGTTTGATCTTATGAACCCTTCCAATGCTTGTTCGGGAGCATTAGTTTTTGGTCCTTTTATTTCTTGTGATAAGATTTTTATTTGTTTATCTAATTCTTCAAATACTATTATCAATCTATTAGGTGTTGAAAATGAAAAATTTTTTTTTGATTTAATTGATTTTTCTAAAAAAAATTTTTGGAATTCCTCTAAAAGTTTTTCTCGAAAATTTTTTTGAAGGCTCGCCGGGATTTCTTCACTAAAAAGTTCTAAAAAAAATTCTGCCATTTTAAATTTGGGAATCAACCCAGATTGCAGCTGCTGATTTGGTAATTTCTCTTATTCTTGCAATATATTCTGCTCTTTGAGCAACACTAATAACACCACGAGCGTCAAGTAAATTAAAAACATGACTTGCTTTTAAACATTGATCATAAGCTGGCAAAGAGACTTTTTTTTCAACTAATGATTTTGCTTCACCCTCGAATATTTCAAACATTTTAAATAAATTTTCCGTATTTGCATATTCAAAATTATATGCTGAAAATTCTTTCTCTGATTGATGAAATACCTCTCTGTACTTAACGTTTTCATTATTCCAAATTAATTCATAAACATCTTTTTTTTCTTGCGTAAACATACAGATTCTTTCTAAACCATAAGTTATTTCTACTGATACAGGCTTACATTCAAAACCAGCCATTTGTTGAAAATAAGTAAATTGAGTTATCTCCATTCCGTCACACCATACTTCCCAACCAAGACCTGCTGCTCCTAAGGTCGGACTTTCCCAGTCATCCTCAACAAATCTTATATCATGATTTTTATGATCAATTCCAATTACTGATAAGCTATTTAAATATAGTTTTTTTATATTTGAAGGTGAAGGTTTTATGATCACTTGAAATTGATAATAATGCTGAAGTCTATTAGGATTGTCTCCATATCTCCCATCTGTTGGTCTTCTAGAAGGTTGTACGTATGCAGCTCTCCATGGTTTTGGTCCTAAAGATCTCAGCGTTGTTGCGGGATGAAATGTTCCAGCACCAACTTCCATATCATATGGTTGTAAAATTATACAGCCATGTTTGCTCCAAAACTTTTGTAAATTTAAGATTGTGTCTTGAAAAGTTTGAAACTTTTGTTTTTGTTTATTTTTTTTAGAAACCATATCTTTGCCAAATAGATTTTTCATCAAGCATGTTTGCAAGTTGGTCTACATGATCATTAGAAGACGATAATTTTTTACTTAACCAGCTTTTTGATTTTTCAAATTTCTTAATTACTACATCTTCTCCAAATTTTTCTTTTAATATTTGATTAGCATTTCCAATTTCATCTACTAATCCAAGATCTTTAGCTTTTCTACCAGACCAAAATTCTCCAGAAAAAAGTTCTACCTCTGATTTTTTAAGCTTAGAACCTCTGCTTTTTTCCACAACATCAATAAAATCTTTGTGTAAATCTAATTGTATATTTTTAAGTCTTTCAATATCTTCCTTTTTTTCTTCTTGAAAGGGGTCAAGTGTACTTTTATTTTTTCCAGCTGTATGAACTCTTCTTTCTACGCCGATTTTTTTTATCAATTCTGTAAAACCAAAAGAAGAATAAATAACTCCTATAGAGCCTATAATCGAACTAGAGTTTGAATAAATTTCATCGCCAGCGCATGCAATTAAATACCCTCCTGAGGCAGCAACATCTTCAGCAAAAACTATTACCTTTTTTTTATTTTTTTTAGCTTGCTGTCTTATGAAATCATAAATTAGATGTGATTGAACAGGTGATCCTCCTGGAGAATTAATAGTAATTGCAACACATGGGGCCTTTTTTACAGAAAAAGCTTTGGAAATAATATCTTCTTGGCCAGAAAAATCTATTCCTTGTTTAAACTTTCCGACATTCCCAATTATACCACTTAACTTTATGTGTGGGATGATTTTTTTCTTTTTAAAAAAAGAGAACATTTTTAATCCTTACAGAATTTTATTAGAATATAAAGACACCTTATAATTGAAGTTTCAGGTGCGTCAATTGATAAGTAATAAAAATAAACTTATTATACTAGTTTGTTCTAATAAATGGGAACTGTAGTTCAATTAAAAAACCAAATCAATAATTCTTATTTTCAACTTAAGAAGTCAGTTGAAGATAAATTAATATTAGTTGAAGAAAAAATTAAATCTAAACTTGTTAGTGATGTTGATTTAGTCCAGAAAATGACCAGCTATCACCTTGATACTGGTGGCAAAAGGTTAAGGGCATTATTGACATTAGGTTCCGCTAGACTATGTGGTTATTCAAAGGGAACTAGGGATATAAATTTAGCAGCTTGTGTGGAGTTAATCCATGCTGCTACTCTAATGCATGATGACGTAATAGATAATGGAACTTTAAGAAGAGGTAAAAAAACTTTAAATAAAATATGGGATAATCATTCATCTGTATTAATAGGAGACTACTTGCTGAGTAGATGTTTTGAAATGATGGTAGAGGATGGAAATTTAGAAGTTTTGAAACTTCTGTCATCAACGTCATCTAAAATTGCCCAAGGTGAAGTGCTGCAACTTCAACATCAAGGTGAAGTTGACATTTTAGAGGAGACATATCTGAAAATCATATCTGCAAAAACTGCTGAGCTGTTTGCTGCAGCAACAAAAGTTGGAGCAATTTTGTCAGATGTCAAAAATAAGGAAAAAGAAGCATTAGAATTTTATGGAAAAAATCTTGGTTTAACTTTTCAAATTGCAGATGATACCCTCGATTATAATTCAGAACTTAAATTATTTGGAAAAAAAATTGGTCAAGATTTTTATGAAGGAAAAATTACACTTCCTATAATATTATTGTTTCAGAAAGCAGATATCCAAGAAAAAGAAAAATTAAAAAATATTTTTTCAAAAAATTCAAGAGATGAACAAGACTTTAATTACTCCTTGTCATTAATTAAAAAATATGACGTTATTAAAGCATGTTATAAAAAAGCTGAACATTATATAAATTTAGCTTCTAACTCACTATCAATTTTTAATGATTGTGAAGAAAAAGTTATTTTTGAAAATTTAACTTCCTTTAGTTTAGAGAGAAATTTTTAGGGACTTAAAAGACTTTTTATCCAAGTGTTTTTTTCATTTAAAGAATATTTTAATCTTTCGTGAATTCTATTATTTCCATCTAGCCAAAATTCAATACTTATGGGTTTTAAAATCCATCCAGACCAATGCTCTGGTCTTGGTACTTTATCTTTATCATTATATTTTTTTTTAAAATTATCTAAGTTGCTTAATAGCTCTTCTCTACTTTTTAATATGCTACTTTGTTTAGATGCCCAAGCTCCTATTCTGCTTTCATATGCTCTAGTATTATAATATTCATCAGCTGTACTATCATCAACTAGTCTCAAAGATCCAGATATTCTTATTTGTCTCAATAAACTTTTCCAATGAAAACACATTGTTGCATTGGGATTTTCTTTTAATTCTTTTCCTTTTTGGCTATTCAAATTTGTGTAAAAAACAAATCCATTTTTATCAAATCCTTTAAGTAATACCATCCGAACGGATGGAATTCCTGATTTACTTGCAGTTCCTAAAGCTAGAGCATTAGGATCGTTTATCTCTTTCTTTTTTGCCTCAGCAAACCATTTTTCAAATAATTCAAATGGATCATTTAGATCTAAGAAGCATTTATCTAGCCCTAATGAGTTTTTTTCATTCATAATTTAAACAAAATAATCTATACAATATAAATAATGTCATTTAATACTTTTGGAAAGTTTTTTCGTTTCACTACCTGGGGAGAATCTCATGGTCCAGCTATTGGCTGTATAATTGATGGTTGTCCGCCATTAATTGAGCTTAAAGAACAAGATATTCAAAAAGAACTTGATAAAAGGAAACCTGGACAATCAAAATTTACAACTCAAAGAAAAGAGAATGATAAAGTTCAGATTCTTTCTGGTGTGTTTGAGGGAAAAACGACAGGAACACCTATATCGCTCATAATATATAACCAGGACATGAGGTCTAAAGATTACAAAAATATTAAAGATAAATTTAGACCAGGTCACGCTGATTTTACTTATTTTAAAAAATATGGAATTAGAGATTATAGAGGAGGAGGAAGATCCTCTGCAAGAGAAACTGCTGCAAGAGTTGCGGCTGGTGCAATCGCAAAAAAAGTCTTAGAAAAAAAATTAGGAAGAAAATTTAAAATTTCTGCTGCAGTTACACAACTTGGTATTTTAGGGTGTGATACAACAAAATGGAATGATAAAATTATTTATAAAAATCCATTTTTTTGTCCAGATATATCAATGTTAAAAATATGGGAAAAATATTTATTAAGTATTAGAAAAGCAGGATCGTCTTGTGGGGCTATAATTGAAGTAAGAGCTAGTGGAGTTCCTGCGGGCTTAGGAGCACCAATTTACTCAAAATTAGACTCTGATATTGCCTCAGCCATGATGAGTATTAATGCAGTAAAAGGTGTAAACATCGGCTCTGGTATGAATTCTGCTCAATTATCTGGTGAAGAAAACTCAGATGAAATTTCAAAAAATAAAAATAAATTAAAATTTAACTCTAATAATGCTGGTGGCATACTAGGGGGAATTTCTTCAGGACAAGAAATCATTGTATCATTTGCTGTTAAACCCACTTCTTCAATTTTAAAAAGTAGAAAAACAATTAATAAATTTGGAAAAAACACAACAATCTCTGTAAAAGGCAGACACGACCCCTGCGTTGGCATAAGAGCAGTGCCTGTAGGTGAGGCAATGCTTTCGTGTGTATTATTAGACCATTATTTAATGGATAAAGCGCAATGTGGCTAAATTAAATTATTTTTGTTTTTGAAGAATAATATTTGAATTTAACACATCCAAAACTTTTTCTTCAATTGAGTTGGTGTCTAAATTAGCTATTTTATACATATTACTTGGTGTATCCTGATCAATAAAAATATCTGGTAACGTCATAGATCTAAATTTTAAATTATTATCCATTAATCCTTTCTTTGTTAAAAAGTCCACCACATGAGATCCGAAGCCACCTATAGACCCTTCTTCAATAGTAATTATTGCCTCATGAGTAGTTGCTAATTGCCAAATAAGATTTTCATCTAGGGGTTTTGCAAATCTGGCATCAACCAATGTAATATTCACGCCTTTTTTTTTTAAATTTTCAGCTGCCAACATTGTTTCGTTTAATCTTGCTCCAAAATTTAAAATAGCTAACTTTTTACCTTCTTGAATTATTTTAGATTTTCCTATTTCTAATTTTTCGTTAATTGATGGTAAAATTGCTCCTAATCCAGTTCCTCTTGGATACCTAAAAGCACAAGGTCTATCGTTGATATCAATAGAAGTATTAATCATTTTTACCAATTCAGCTTCGTCACTTGCCGCCATTACAACAAAGTTTGGTAAAGTTGCTAAATAAGTTGTGTCAAAACTTCCAGCATGCGTTGCTCCGTCTGCACCTACTAAACCAGCTCTATCAATCGCAAATCTGACTGGTAGGCTTTGAATTGCAACATCATGAACTACTTGATCATATGCTCTTTGTAAAAATGTTGAATATATTGCTGCGTAAGGCTTAAATCTTTCCGTAGCCAAGCCTGCTGCAAAAGTAACTGCATGTTGTTCAGCAATTCCGACATCATAAGTTCTTTCTGGAAATTCTTTACGAAAAACATCAAGACCAGTCCCGTCTGGCATAGCTGCGGTTATAGCGACTATTTTACTATCTTTTTTTGCATGTTGAACCAAAGTGTTCGCAAAAACCTTTGTATAAGATGGAAATTTACTTATACTTTTAGCCTGTTCACCAGTTTTTACATTAAATTTAGATACACCATGATAGTTATCTATAGCTTTCTCAGCAAAAGAATAACCTTTTCCCTTCTTTGTTTTGATGTGAATTAGAATAGGTCCCTCATGTTTAGAGTCTCTCGCATTCCTTAAAATCGGAACTAAAGAATTTAAATCATGACCATCTATTGGTCCAATATAATAAAAACCAAGTGAACTGAATAATGTTCCACCAGTAACAGCAGATCTTAATAAATCTTCAGCTTTGCCAGCCTTGGCACTAAATCTTTTTGAAAATGCAGAAGTTATTAATTTGATAGTTTCTCTTAAACTGAAATAAATTTTACCAGAAAAAATTTTAGCTAAATATGTGCCCATTGCTCCAACAGGTCGAGCTATTGACATATCGTTATCGTTTAAAATTACAATCATTTTAGTTTTAGCAGCTCCTGCATTGTTCATTGCTTCATAAGCCATACCCGCGCTGATAGCTCCATCTCCTATGATAGCTACAACATTATCTGATTTATTTGAAAGTCTATTTGCCTCAGCAATACCTAAGGCAGAAGAAATAGATGTTGAGCTATGAGCTGCGCCAAAAGGATCATATTCACTCTCAGATCTTTTTGTAAAACCTGAAAGGCCTCCACCTTGTCTTAAAGTTCTTATTTTATCTTTTCGACCAGTTAAAATTTTATGAGGGTAACATTGATGTCCAACATCCCATACTAGTTTATCATTTGGAGTATTAAATACATAATGCAAGGCAATACTTAACTCAACTACACCAAGACTTGCACCTAAATGTCCCCCAGTGACAGATACCGCATCAATCATCT
>CACGEC010000003.1 GCA_902572005.1 uncultured Pelagibacteraceae bacterium
AGGTACCCACGATAATTTTGAAATTTTATTATTTATTCTAATACATGCTTCTTCCTTATCACCTTTATCGAGTTTACTATCCATCATTTTCTCAAAATCTTTTATTGGAGCTGTTAAAATTGAGGAGTCTCTAATTTCCTGAGAAAATTTTTCAAACAGATCAACACTTTTTTTTGAAATCTCTGCATCAGGGCCTAGAAGTAACACATAGGGTGTTTTTATTTTTTTTAATCCAAAATTATTCCCCCCTCCAAATCCTAAATTATATTTTGTGAAAAAAACATTCACATTTTTAAATTTTTTAAGTTTCTTCTTTAAAACAAAGTTCTTGTTGTTCTCTATAATAATAATTTTATAATTATTACATAAATTTTTAATTGTTTTAGTTGATACGTAGCCGTTAATTGTAACAATTAGAATCGTAGTTTTTCTTGAAATTTTAGATTTTTTAATCACTTATTTATTAAAACTGGAAATGCTTGTCTTATTTTCAAAAAATGTGTCTGATACTCCATTTTTGTACACTTATCTTCTACATATTCTATTTTATTTTTTTCAACAATATTTTTTGCCTCTTTACTTTTAATTCCTAATTGCAACCATAAAACTTTTGCTCCAATTTTAACTGTATCTTTTGCAATTTCTAAAGCTTCAGTAGATGGTCTAAAAACATCAACAATATCAACTTGATCTTTAATGTCTGTAATTTTTTCAAAGACTTCTTCACCCAAAATTTTTTGACCTTTTGCTTTAGGGTTGACAGGAAAAACTTTAAACCCATACTTTTGCATATATTTCATTACAATAGTTGACGCTTTAGTTGGGTCATTACTAACTCCAATCATTGCAATTTTTTTATTTTTTGAAAGAATTTCTTTTATATCGCTCATTAATTTTTCATAATTTCTTTTTCACAGAATATTTTTGCCTCTTCTATGGTCATTGGTTTATCTAATTTTTGACTACCAGCAACACATGCGTCTATAGCTCTTTTAAAATTATGATCCCTAAATGTTAAAATAAAATAAAGTCCTAAAATTATTAAAATAATAGTTATAATATTTTTTATTTTCATTTATTTTTCCATTTTGGTTTTCTTTTTTCTAAAAAAGCGGAAATTCCCTCTTTTGCATCCATTGCCATCATATTAAGTGTCATCATCTTGCTAGTGTAAGCATATGCTTTCTTCAATGGCATCTCTAATTGTTTATAAAAAGCTTGCTTTCCGATTTTTATTGTAAGATTAGATTTTGAAGCAATCTTTTTAGCCACTTTAAGAACCTCACTATTTAATTTAGATTTTGAAAAATAATCATTAATTAATCCAATTTCTTTTGCATAATTTGCTTTAATTGGATCTCCACTTAACAACATTTTCATCATAGGTTTTCTATTAATTTTTCTACTCACAGCAACCATTGGAGTACTACAAAATAAACCTATATTTACTCCTGGAGTAGCAAACAAAGCATCATTTGTACTATATGCTAAATCACAACTTGCAACTAATTGACATCCAGCGGCATAAGCAGCACCATGGACTTTTGCAATTACTGGTTTTCTTCCTTCCACAATCTGAAGCATTAATTTTGAGCAAAGATTAAATAATTTTTGATACTTATTTCTTACTTTCAAATTTTTGACTTCTTTGAGATTGTGTCCAGCACTAAAACCTTTACCTGATCCTTCAAGAATAATTACTTTTGTTTTTTTATCTTTATCAAGTTTTTTAAAAACTTTAATTAAATCATTTAAATTTTTAAATGATAATGAGTTATATGTTTTAGGCTCATTAATTGTGATAATAGATATTCCATCTGATAAATTTTTAACTTTTATATTCATTAAAAATTCTATTTAATCTTTCCTTCTTCTCTCATTTTGGCTCTAATCTTAGTAGCTGAAATTTTTTGTATTTCTTCAGATAATACAATCTCTTCAATTTTATAACCAACACCCCTGCCATAACATATATTTGTTATATTGGGTACTAACATGATCTTAAATCTTCCCTCGAATTCTGGATTTAGTTTATCTTCGATATTTTTTTTTACTGTTTCAAAATCAAAAGGATTGTCATCAACTCCTTGAACGTCTCTAATCTGAATACAAACTTGACCTGTTTTTTTTATAATTTCTTTGAACAAAGTATAATGACCATCATGAAATGGTTGCCATCTTCCTAACATTTGTGCAGTTGGTTTTTTATTATCCCATTCGTAAGCCATTATATTATCTCCTTATATATTTTTAGTGCCCAGTTTTTAGCATCTTGAGTAGTAACATGATAGTCATACTTATCTGGTTTAACAAACATCTTATTAGTATCATCAAATCTTCCTTCTTTTATTGTATCTACCCAAATTATATAATCAGCAGGAAATAAACTTCTCGCTTCAGGTGTTGGACAAATAAAGTCTGCAACTATATAACTTCCATCTTGTTTCATCTTAATGGCAAAGTCAGCCATTCTTTTTGATTGTCTTTTTCTTCCTTCTTCAGAAAAATCCCAGTCATTAGCTTCTTTTCTAACTTCATCTGCATTTAATCTTTTTGCTTTTAACATTGGAGCTAGCTCATTTGCTAAGGTTGTTTTACCAGATCCAGGTAATCCCATAATCAAAATAATCTTCATATTAAACTATTTGCTACCCACTTATGAAATTGATGAGTAGGTTGATCCATTATAGGTGAAAAATTTCCACCATTGTAAACTGGAGAGTTTCTTCCTTCTTGCATTCCTTCAATTGCATTTATGTCCTCTAGCATAACATCTTTCCAAAATCTTGCATTTTCCTTTCTTAATTCTTTTAATTCATCTCCATTCGCACTTTCATTCCCAATATAATACATTTGCATATGTTCTTTTGTTTTATTCATTGCTAAAGGTTCTAACCAAAAAACATAAAAGTGATCTATATGTAAACCTATCATAACATTTGGGAAAAGAGCAATATACTCAGAATTTTTTAACATACCTTTATCCCAATTAGAAAAAGTATTAAATGTTTTATTTCCTTTCATGGGTTGTTCATATTTTTTACTTCCCTGCCCTGCAAATCTATTTGGCAAACCTTGAATATGATAATGATCATTGATATTGGAAACTTTATTTAATTCTGGATGAATTGTTGGTAAATGATAACTTTCACAATAATTTTCAATTGCAAATTTCCAATTACATTTTACGTCTAAATTAAAATAACCATAATCATTTGAATGAACTAAAGATTTATAATCTTTTTTATTTATAAACTTAGACCATCTATTTTCTAAAGGTTGAATGTATTCATCAAATTCAATTTCATTTGAATTAATATTTACAAAAATTATATCCATCCAAACTTTAGTTTTAACCTCTTTTAAGTTACTTTTTGTCTTGTCAAAATTTTCTGACTGATGATTGTTCAAACCACCAATGTGTGGTGTTGCCATAAGCTTACCATTAAAATCATAGGACCAAGAATGATAAGGGCATCTAATCACATTTTTTAAGGTGCATTGTTTATCTAAAAGTTTATAACCTCTGTGACTACAAACATTATGGAATACTCGTATCTTCATGTCTTTACCCCTTACCAAGATCATTGGAATCCCGAGTAGATTGTAGGGTTTAGCATCTCCAGGATTGGGAATGGAGCTTGCAACCCCAATCACAGTCCACTTATTAAAAAAAACCTTCTCTCTTTCGTGAGCTAAATAATCATTATTTGTGTAACACTCATTTGGAAGTCCATTTGCCAATTCTATTGGCTTATCGACATTATGGAGTTTATCAATATTTAATATTTTAGACAGGGGTAAATTTTTAAGATTTTGGTCCACAAAAAAAATTATCATGGGCATTTTTTTTGGCAACAAATTTCGCCACACCTTTAAGTGAATTTCTTTGACAGGGATATCAAAAAATATAATGATCTGAATATGAAATTTTCTTTGGAAATAGGCCCTCAAACTGATCTTGAAACTGTGCCAAAGGTAAGCGATGTTTATATTACTATGCTTCCTGGAGGCGATTATAAAGAGACCGCACAACAAGCAGTTGAGTTAGTTAAAAAAGGTTTTAATCCAGTGCCTCACTTTCCTGCAAGGTCAATGCAAGATGAAAATCAACTTAAAGATTACGTTTCTAGATGCAAAGATGGAGGTGTTAAACAGGTTTTGGTAATTGGTGGTGGTAGAGAACCAATGGGAAAATTTGATAGCTCCTTCCAGCTTTTAGAGACTGGTTATTTTGAGAATATGACAATAGGAATTGCTGGACACCCAGAGGGAAGTCCTGATATATCCGACTCAGATTTAGAAAAAGCTATGATAGATAAAAAGCCTTATGCTGATTATATAGTAACTCAATGGTTATTAGATCCCCAGCCTATTATAGATTTTATCTCTAAACAAAGCGTGCCAGTGCATGTGGGAATTACTGGACCTCTAAAAATATCTAGCTTAATTAAATTTGCTAATATTGTTGGAGCAAAAAATTCCCTTAACTTTCTTAAATCTAATTTTAGTAAGGCGTTAGATTTATTGAAACCTAAAGACCCTAATGATTTAATTGGGAAAGTTAAATCGCGAACTGATTTCTTCCACATTTATACATTCGGCGGCTTGAAGGAAACTAACAAGTGGTTGAAGGAGAATGGTTATGTCTAAAGAATTTGACTATACTAAACTAAAACATGTAACTTCAGTAGATCAATCTGATCGTGAAGTTCCATACAATTTAAGACAAAGTGGGCCAACAAAAGTTGAGATGTTAATTTCAACAAGGGTAAGAAAATCACCTTATTGGCATTTATCAATGCAAGCAGGTTGTTGGAGAGCGACTGTTTATAATCGAATTTATCATCCAAGGGGTTATGTAAAACCTGAGGATGGTGGTGCAATGGTTGAGTATGATGCAATCGTAAATCACGTTACAATGTGGAATGTTGCTGTTGAGAGACAAATAAGAGTTAAAGGTCCAGACGCAGAAAAATTTACTGATTATGTAATCACTAGAGATGCAACCAAAATTTCTCCTATGAGAGCAAGATATGTAATTTTATGTAATGCATATGGTGGAGTTTTAAATGATCCAATTCTTTTAAGAATTTCAAAAGATGAATTTTGGTTTTCTTTATCCGACTCTGATATAGGTATGTATCTCCAAGGTGTTAATGCTGATGGCAGATTTGATTGCACTATTGAAGAAATTGATGCTTGTCCGGTACAAATTCAAGGTCCTAAATCAAAAGCGTTGATGAAAGATCTGCTTGGTGATCAAGTTGATTTAGATAACATGCCTTTTTATGGTTTAGCAGAAGTTAAAGTTGCTGGAAGGAGTTGTGTTATTTCTCAATCAGGTTTTTCTGGTGAAGCTGGTTATGAAATATATTTAAGAAATGCAACTTTATACGCTGATGATATGTGGAATGCAGTTTTAGAAGCAGGTAAAAAACACAAACTAATGGTTATTGCTCCTGCTCACCATAGAAGAATTCAAGCTGGTATTCTTTCATGGGGACAAGACATGGATATGCAACATAATCCTTATCAATGTAATTTAGGTTATCAAGTTTCTTTATCCGGTAAGGGTGAATGGAATAAAAAATCTGACTATGTTGGTAAAGCAGCTTTAGAAAAAATGGGTGCAGAAATTAAGGCAGGAAAAAAACCTTATAAACTTCAATTAGTTGGTCTTGAATTAGGAGGTAAACCAATTGAAGATTATGCGCCTGATTTTTGGTTGATTTCAAACGAGGGAGGTGGAGACCCAGTTGGTTTCATTACATCACCTTGGTATCATCCTGAGAAAAAAACTAATATTGCCATGGGATATGTACCTTTTGATGGAACATTAAACTCAAATGGATTTCCAAAAGGTAAGGTTGGAACAAAGTATAAAGTTCATTTACCTGAAAAATACTCAGATAAAGCAGGTACTCCTGTAGATGCTGTAGTGGTAGATATTCCATTTAAAGAGTCTTTCAACGCAAATACTAGGGAAGTTGTAAAAGGCTAATTTTTTTTAAAGGGGGAGTTCACTCCCCCTTAAATTTTTTAATGACTAAAGGTTTCTTAATTGCAATTTGCATTATAATTGCTATTGCTTTAATACTCTTTCCATTAATTGTTTCTTATAAAGAGCAAAAAAATAAAAAAGATGATAGCTGAATTTCTAAATATTGTTTTTAAATCTATCAAATTAGATAAATCTCTTTACGGCGATAATAAAAATTTCGGTGAAGCGTCAATATATTTTGCTGGATTGATCATGATTTTGGATGGAATGGCTGGGGCTGTTGCGGCTAATACAATAATGAAAACTGCTGTTGCAATGTCTGGGCTAACTGCAATTATAACTTGGTTTATTTGGGCAATATTTATTTTTGTTATAGGAGTAAAACTATTTCCTGATAAACAAACAAAAGTCCCTTTCAAGAAAGTTTTAACTGCAGTTGGATTTGCTCATGCACCAGGTTTATTAAGGTTTTTTGCAATCACACCAGATCTAATGATACCTATAATATTTTTAACACAATTTTGGATTTTTGCAGCCTTGATTATATCAACAAAACAAATCTTAAATTTAAAGTCAAATTTAAAATCTTTTGGTATCGTATTTTTATCTTTTTTAATAATAGCTTTTTTATCTATATCTTTTGTAATGAGCAGAATGGATGCGATGCCTATAAATCATATTTAGATCGGAAATATAGTCTTCGATACCCTGCATGATTTGCAAATTTTAAAACCAGTAAGTATTAGATTTTGAGAAACACTTTCATCCTCTTTTTTACATTCATCGCAAATATCATCTAAATCTTTCAAATCTTTTTCTTTAATATCATTATCTTCAATCATTGTCTGTTAGTCCAGCACCAGCAGCTCCTTGTTTTAAACTTTCAGTTTCTTCTACAAATGTGTTTTCCGATAATTTATATAGAGACTTCCATTCTTTTTCTGTAAAATTATCTTTATTTTCTAAAAAAACAATCTCAGTTTTTTTAGCTAAAAGTGGAAATTTTTTTAAGGACAAGTTTGATAAAATATTTACATTAAAATTTAATAAGAAAGTATTTTTTTCAAACTTAAATAATATTTTTTTTCCAATTACATCTGAACTCCTACTTAAAAATGGTAAAAGCAATATTGGGTAAGATACTTTATGAAAAGTAATTTTTTTAAATTTCTCAAGTGTTTTAATTTGATCTAAAATTCTTATACCTAAGTTTATTGGACAAAAAGAGTATTTATTGGATTTATTTTTTTTTTTTAAAATTGATAAATTTTCAAAATTTTTTTTATTTATTAATTTAAAGTATTGATTTAAATTCTTAATCCCAGGAAAGCCAAATAATTCAAGCAATCTAATACCTTTTGCTATTTCTTCTGAATCGCCCCAAGAAAACCCTACTGCTCTACTAGCTCTTTTTGTTACTGTCTCAATTTCACTCAAAGATTTCATAAATTGATTTTAAGAGTTATAGACCCATTGTTCATCAAAATCTTTAAGCTCATTTGGTAGTGGTGCACCTTGAAACATACATATTCTTAACCACTTATCAGATCTTGGATCAAATTTTAATGCTCCAAAAAAAGATAATTTTAATCTCAGCATATCAATAGGAACTAAATTTTCACTTATTGTATTATCTTGAATTTCTGAATAAGGAAATTTTTCAATTATAAATGCTCTTCTTACAACATGTCTTAAATCTGAATTATCAATTAAGAATTTATCAATTTTTAAAGATTTCTTTGATAATAAGCATCTTTCATATAATTTCTTTATATCTCTAGCTATGGCAAGTGGTTGTTCTAAATCTGAACCTTGCTCTTCAAAACGATCTGCAAGTCGTGGTTCTTCTTTATTTTTTGAAATAAACCAAAATTTTTTATGATTTTCTTTTTTATCAAAATCTATCGTCAAAATATTTGAATATTTTTTTTCTAAAATAGCTAATAGATCCCCTACAGATCGATCAGTTGGAATATTAAAGTATTTTTCCTCGTCTGAACTCATTTTCTTTATAAGTGGCTGTACAATTTCTCCGAATGGCTCCATCATTATTGACACAATATACTCCACACATTCTTCACAGGTTTCTTTTTCTAACCATAAATAAAGTATATCGAATGGATAAGAGTTATTAAAATCAAATTCCTTTTCTACAAAATCTAGAAATTTTCTGACATCTCGTAATAAAAATTTAATCTTTTTTATTTGATATTCACTTTCAGTGTTCCAACTTGTGATATTCTTTACAGAATTTCTCACACAACTTTTAAATAAATTACTATCTTTAATTTCGACAGTTTCTAATTCTCTGATTTTTTTTAAAGCAGTTTCTCTGCAAGATATCCAGTTATTTAATAATGTAGGATGGTTTACAATAAACGGTGCCATGCCAAGGCCTGTGGAATTTCCTATTCCTAAATTTCTACAAATTTTAGGATCTAAATTAACTGCTGTTTTTGGATTTCTTTTTTTTGCTACATAATTTACTTGATCAAAGGTAAACTGCCTTACTAAATAAACTAGCATCATCTCTAATCTAAAAGGGCCATTTATTTCCTCTCTATTCTTAATTCTAAAACGATCTGCTAATCCAAATTTACCTGATCCATAAACTGCAGTCGTTCTGTATAGATAACCAACTTTTTCTAATAAATCTAAATTTGGTTGAAATCCTTTACTGAGATTTTCTACAACATGATCAAAAATTCTAACCGATTTATTAGCTCTAGATAAAGTTAATTCTTTATAAGATAATCTTCCAACTTCTTGTTTTGGAACTTCATTTCTGAGCCTTTCAATATCCTTTTTTAAAGGTATCCCATCATGAAGAGTGAACGCGGCATCCCATTTAGTTGCAATAACTCTATCAGATCTTTCAGTATCACTAATTTGATTTGCAAAACAAACTAAAGAATAAACTCTGTCCTTTTTTGTGAAAGAGTAAACAGCAGTACCATACCCATTTTTATCTAAATCAAATAAATCTCTTTTATACTTCCAGTCTTTGAACTCACTTAAAAAACTTCTTAAAAAGGACAATCTTGATTGATGGAATGAACCAAGTCTTGAAAGTTTCATTATTTTATTTGGGTCTCGTAAATTAATATTCATAATTAAATTGTTTTATAAAAATTGTACCAATTATTGCCAAGTATCCCATTAGTCTCAGTATCTGAAAAACCAACATTTTTTAAACCTTTTTCTAAATTTTCAAACCCTCTAGCATCTTCAAACCATTTAGGTTGCTTTGGAAAGCCAGGTTTATTTTTTGAACCCTCTCCGTAGTTTTTACTTTTTGACCATGTTCCATTTCTCATCCATTCTACGACTTCATCGGGTTGATTGAGGCAGAGATCTGAACCAATACCAATATTGTCTAAGTTCATTATCTCAGCAGTTCTTGCTACCATTTCACAAAAACTATCAATAGTACAATTTGTATTATTTTTTAAATGATGCGGATAAAGTGACAAACCTAAAATCCCACCACTGTCACTTAAAGTTTTAAGAAGTTCAGAAGACTTATTTCGTTTTGCTGCATGCCAAAATGATGGGTTAGCATGTGTAATAGCTATTGGTTTTTCACTTATCTCAATTGCATCAAATGTACTTTTTTCTGCTGAATGAGACATGTCTACAACTACACCAACTCTATTCATCTCTTTTATAACTTCACGACCAAAGTTTGTTACTCCACTATCAATTTTTTCATAACAACCAGTAGCAAGTAACGATTGATTGTTATAAGTAAGCTGCATGAATCTACAACCAAGCTCATGAACTTTTTCTACTAAATTGATATCATCCTCTATTGGTGAACAGTTTTGAAAACCAAAAAATATTGCTGTTTTTTTTTCAATATTTGCTTTTTCTATATCTTTAAATGTTTTTCCCAAAAATATTAAGTCTGCGTTTTCTTTGAATAATTTTTCCCACTTTTTTATTTCATTCAAAAATTCATCAAAATCTTCATGATATACAATTGTTACATGAACCGCATCCAGGCCCGCTTTTCTATTGATTTCAAAAACCTCTCTTGACCAATAGCAGTATTGAAGATTGTCAATTTTAAATTTCATTTTGGTAAATAATAGTAAATCATACCAATATGATTTTTAAATACTATTTATTTTATTGAAATTTTTATTTTATTTTGAAATAAAGTTTAAGCATAATAAATCATGAAAAAGAAAACTAATTTGAAAGTTATGATTGTAATGGGTAGTCAGTCCGACTATAAAACCATGAAATTAGCGACAAATATCCTTAAGAAATTAGGCATTAAATTTGATACTAAAATTATTTCAGCTCACAGAACCCCTAATAGAATGTATGAATTTGCCAGTTCAGCTGTCAAAAATAACATTGGTGTAATTATTGCCGGCGCTGGTGGTTCTGCACATCTGCCGGGTATGATCTCAGCCTTAACAACTGTACCAGTTTTAGGTGTGCCAATTGAAAGCAAAAAACTTAAAGGATTGGATAGTTTGTTATCTATTGCTCAAATGCCTAAAGGCGTCCCTGTTGGAACTTTAGCAATTGGAGAAGATGGTGCAATTAATGCAGCTTTACTAGCAGCCTCAATAATATCGAATTGTGACCCAATTATTAAGAAAAAATTAAATAACTGGCGATTGTCTCAATCGAAATCTATTAAAAAAAGACCTAGCTGAATATAAGGAAGATGTCAGAATTAAAATTAGGTATTATTGGTGGTGGTCAACTTGGGAGTATGCTTTCAACTGCCGCAAAAAAACTAAATATTAAATCAGTTGTTTATTCTGATGATGTTAATGCACCTGCCCAAAAATTTTGTGATGAATTTATTTTTAGTGAATATGATAATAAAGAAAAAATTCTTGAACTAGTAAGTAAAGTTGACGTAATAACTTATGAATTCGAAAACATTCCTTTTGAAACACTTAATGAAATAAATAAATTGAAGCCTGTTGTACCAAAACCGTCTGTAAATAGATTGATACAACATAGATTAGCAGAAAAAGACTTCATAAATAAACTAAACATAAGAACAACAAGATATGTTTCAATTGAAAAAAAATCTGACATTGAAACTCTTGAAGACTTTCTTCCAGGAATATTAAAAACAACAACTATGGGATATGATGGAAAGGGTCAGTACCCAATAAAAAAAATTGAAGATCTTGAAACTCTAAATATTGATTTCTCAAAAGGCTATATTCTTGAGAAGTTAGTCAAACTTAAAAAAGAAATTTCGGTAATTATTACAAGATTTGGAAATAATAAGTATGAAATTTACGAACCAATAGAAAATACTCACAAAGATCAAATTTTAAAATACTCAAAAATTCCATCTGAAATAAGTAAAAAAATATTTGATCAATCTAAAGATTGGGCAATTACGATTGCTGAGGAGTTGAAATATATTGGAACTATGTGTGTGGAATATTTTATTGATAGAAATGAAAATTTATATGTGAATGAAATTGCACCAAGAGTTCACAATTCTGGCCATTTAACTATTAATGCATACAATATAAGTCAATTTGAAAATCATGTCCGGGCAGTTTGTAATTTAGAAAAAATTTCTTTAAAGAAAATTTCTAATGCGAAAATGATTAATCTAATTGGTGATGAAATAAAACCCTATAGAGAAAATCTTAAACTAAATGATAATGAATTTTTATTTGACTATCTTAAAACAGAAATTAAAGAAAAAAGAAAAATGGGTCATATAACTACTTTAATTTAATATGTTAAAATCTATAGAAGGAAATTTTGAGCATCCAGATGTTAATGAATTGTTAACTAAACATTTCATTGAATTAAGAGCTGCTTCTCCCGAAGGAAGTGCACATGTGCTTGATATACCTGGCTTAAAAGTCCCCTCAATAAAATTTTGGAGCCTATGGGAAAATAATAAATTATTTGGCTGCGGTGCTTTAAAGTTTCTTGAAAAAGGACATGGTGAATTCAAATCAATTAGAATTCATAATGATTTTAGAAATAAAGGAAATGGGATTAAAGTTATCACACATTTAATTGATGAGGCAAAAAAATTAGAAATTAGTAGACTAAGTATTGAAACTGGAGCAGGAAAATTTTTTGAACCTGCAAGAAAATTATTCAAAAAATGTAATTTTGAACCTTGTAAACCATTTGCACACTATAAAGAGGATGCAAATTCCATATATTTTACTAAACTAATTAACAACTAATAGAATAAAAAAGCCCTACAGTGCATCAATTTTGTTGACAAAACCTCATAAATTCTAAAGAAAGCCATAATTACTTAATTATAAGTAATAAATTAATATAACAAAAAGTAAGAAGAAAAATATGAGTCTACAAGGAAAAGTAAAATGGTTCAATCCAACCAAAGGTTTTGGTTTTATTGAAAGAGAAGATAAAGAAAAAGATGTGTTTGTACATGTTTCAGCAGTAAGAGATGCTGGTATGAACGGTTTAGATGAGGGTCAAGCTTTGACTTTCGATGTTGAAGATGGTCCTAAAGGTCCTTCAGCAGTTAACTTAAAAACTGCATAATTTTCACACTATTATTTATTGGCTATTAATTGTTTTAATTCTTAATCCAAGAATTGATTTATTTTTTTAGCCAATAAACTATTCTTTTATTTATGAATAAAAGAAAAATAACTAAATTAAATAAACTTAAGTTTAAGCCCTTTGATAGATATGGAAAAACAATTAAAGGTTGGTCTTGGCATAAAATAAGTTTTGAAAAAAAAACTAACTTTGGAACTTATATCTCAAAATTAGATCCAGGCACTAAAACATTCCCTCATATTCATAGTGGGCATGAGGAGTTTCTCATTTTAAAAGGTGAGCTTATAGATTCAGATGGTACAATTTTTAAAAAAGGAGATTTTATTTCATATAAACCAAATAGTAGACACTCTTCTTATTCAAAAAAGGGTTGTTTAATTTTAACTTTTATGAGAGGACGAAATAATTTAATTAAAAAGAATAAATAAATTATGATTGGAATTTTAGGAGGAATGGGCACACAGGCAGGACTTGATTTTTGTAACAAGCTTGCAATTTTATATAGGGGAAAAATTGACCAAGAGTACCCTTTATTTCTTCTTTACAATAAATCAAATATTCCAGGAAGACCTGAGTCAATTGGGGTGCAAACAAGAAATTTATCTAATAGATCTTTCAATAAAAAAAGTGAAAAAAAATATTCTTTAGTTTTAAATAGTTTGTTAAATGGTTGTAAGGTACTTAAAAGAAGCAAATGTAAATTTATAGTTATTCCCTGTAATACAGCTCATTATTGGTACGATGACTTAAGAAAAAAAATTAAGTTACCAATTATTAATATGCCTAAAGAAGTTTATAAACATACAATAAAAAATTGCAAAAAAAAATCTTCAATCGGCCTTCTTGCTACCGAAGGTACTTTAAAAACAGAAGTTTATGGAAAATTTTTTAAAAAGAGTTTTAATTTGGTTTATCCAGATAAAATTACACAAGTTAATTCTGTTAATAAAGCAATAAAATATGTCAAAATGGGAAAAGTAAAAGATGCTAATAAAATTATCAAACCTGCAATTAATTATTTAGTAAGAAAAAAATGTAAAAAAATAATACTTGGATGTACTGAGCTTCCAATTGCTATATTTGCATTTCAATCATTTAAAACAATAAAATCATCAAAAGTATTTTTGGATCCAAATCTTATTTTAGCTAATGCTGCGATGAAAAAATACAAAAAATAAGTAATGCCATCTAAAGAGAAGCCCTATGTGTTATTAGTAGCAGAATTAATTTATTTAAAGGTATGTGAAATAAAAAAAAAAAATCCTGACTTAACAAATATTAATGCGATTGAAGCATTCATTAGTTCTGAAACTTACAAAGAAATAAGTAGTGGAAAATTTCATGATGAATTAATTGGCAAATTAAAAAAAAATGGCTTTATTGACAAAAAAACCAAAAAGAAAATACCAGAAGAAACTATAAAATTACTTCAAATTCAAAAAGATGTGATGATTAAACAATTAATTAAATTCCCAGAACTTTATTACGCTAAAAGTCACTTTCCACTTGAAATATCACAACGTGCTTTTGATCATTTATGGAGAATGTGTGAAAGCTACGAATTGTGGTGTAAAGAAACTAAACAAAATAAATTATTAGTTCTTAATATTATTGATTAGATAATTTGATCTTACCTTTGGTTTTCTCAATTTTATTTTTGACTAATTGATGAAAATCTTCACTTTCTAAAGTTTTTCTCTCAATACTTTTTTTGACAGGTAAATTTTCTGATGTAATTTCACCTAAATTCTCTAAAGGAGTTTTTCCCGTATACATCGTTATCATTTCATTAGAACCATAGCTTAATCCTGCTTGATAAATATTTCCTGAAGAAGTTAAAGTATATGCTGGGCCAAGCATAGCTGTAGGAGATGCGCAGGCACCCAGAAAGCTTAATGCGAATAAACCTATGATTGTTTTTTTTGTAACCATAATTAAAGAGAATCTTATACATTTTGAAATACAACTCAAGATAGAATTAAAATGACTAATTTTCATACCTAATTAAACTAAAATTAAGCAACTATAGTAACTATAAATGATCTATAAAACCTGAAATGGTCAGAATTTTTCCTCTTATTTTTATACTACTTTGGTCCTCAGCATTCATTACAACAAAACCAATTATAGATAATAGTGATCCATTTGCAGCATTAGCTTTTAGATTTTCTATTGTTGCAATTGGTTTTTTTATATTTTCACTCTATTCGAAACAAAAAATTTTAGTCAATAAAAGAAATTTTGTTGAATCTTTTTTTAGTGGAGTTCTCTTTCATGGTTTATACCTTGGTGGGGTTTTTTTCTCAATTTCTAAAGGAATGCCCACAGGTATTGCTGCATTAATAGTAACCTTACAGCCAATTCTTACAAATGCTTTAAGTGGTCCAATATTAAATGAAAAAGTAACTCTCAAACAATGGGTTGGTGTTTTGCTTGGCTTTATCGGTGCTGCAATAGTACTTGGATTTGATATTGGCTCAGATATTCCTCTAATTGGTTTAATAGCAACTATTATAGCTTTATTTGCAATTACGTCTTCTACGATTTGGCAAAAAAAGCTAAGTAATAATTTACCTTTATCAGTAAGCAATATGTATCAAGCCCTAGGTGGTGTCGCATTTAATATTATGGTAATAATTTTTTTTGCAAAACCATATATTGATTTCACACAAACATTTATAATTGCAATGAGCCATCAAATATTTTTGGTATCGTTTGGGGCCTTTACAATATTAATGTATTTAATAAAAAATAATTCAGCAAGTAAAACTGTTTCAATATTTTTTCTAATACCAGCTACATCTGCATTTATGGCTTGGCTTTTTTTAGATGAAAGCCTTACTAATTTAGATCTTTTGGGTTTTTTAATAACAACAATCGGTGTTTATATAGCTACAAGAGACTAATTTTTTATTCTGAATTAAAACCAAATTCCAATGAAGCGTCAGTAACAGAATGGTAGAGGGACTCTCCAAAGCTTCTTAAAACAAATAGCCTTACTCTATCAGGATCTTTCTCAAGCATATCAACGGTAAAAGCAATACCATTATATATAGAATTGATAGAATTATTTTTTTCTAAAATATTAAAATTAAATGGACATCCTTTTTTTAAAACTTCTTTTGTATTTTGTCCTTCTATCTCAATTATGGCCCTTGAATGAGAT
The DNA here is from genome assembly GCA_902572005.1 of uncultured Pelagibacteraceae bacterium. GTDB lineage: Bacteria > Pseudomonadota > Alphaproteobacteria > Pelagibacterales > Pelagibacteraceae > Pelagibacter. The sequence goes on from CACGEC010000003.1 coordinate 15,717, forward strand.
AAATCAGTAACTGCAAAATCTGTATCCTTAAATTCTTCTAAAATTTTATTTAGTAAATCTTTTTTTGTTGATACCAAAAGCCAATTTTTTGGACCATTCCATAGAATTCTTGTTTCATTGTTGCAGACTACGCTTAATGGAATATTCTTTAATTTTAGATTATCGATTACAATACTTTCAAATGAGATTGTTGAACTCTTATACTGAACTATTTGAACAATCAATAGATTCTTAAGTTCAGAAATTTTTAAAAGTTCATTTTTATTTTTGCCTTCATGATCACCAAATTGACCTTTGGAATGAACATTTGCTAAAGCTGATATCGAACTCATGATCTTACTCTTTCACCTTTTGGATCAACATAGTGTGAAGATACTATTTCAACAGGGATAACTTTGTTTTTAAGTGGAGACATCACAAATAATTTTTCACCTATCATATTCTTACCATCTTTAAGAATAGCTAATGAAAATGGATTATCATGTTCTACGCTCCAACAGGATGCTGAAATATATCCTAGTTTTGGATTTGGCAATGGTGCATTTGAATCTTTAACTAAATGAGATCCCTCTGGAATACTCGTTTTTTTATCTAAAGGAACAACTCCTACAACTTTTTGTCGATCATCTGCCACAAACGCTTTTCTGGATAAAGATCTTTTGCCTATAAAATCTTTCTTTTTACTTAATAGTCCCTCAAGTGAATTATCATAAGGTATTGTTCTACCATCAAGCTCTGAGCCAGCAACGTGTCCCATTTCTATTCTAAGTGTTGATAACGCTTCCGTACCATAAGGTTGAATTTTCAACTGCTCACCAACTTCCATTATTTTTTCCCACATAAAATTTCCATTATCAGACTCTACATTTACCTCATAAGCTAGCTCGCCAGAGAAAGAAATTCTAAAAATTTTGGCTTTTACTCCGAATAAATCAGCCTCCATATAACCCATGAACGGCAGTCCCTCATTTGAGACATCTAATTGTGGAAATAATTTTTGTAATAAATCTCTAGATCTAGGTCCTGCAATCGCTGCTCCTGCCCACTGTTCTGTAGTTGAAACTACATTTACATTTAATTCTGGCCATACTAATTGTAAATAATACTCTAAATGAGACAATACATTGGCTGCTTGAGCAGTAGTTGTCGTCATATGATAATGATTTTCTGAAATCCGTGTTGTAGTTCCATCGTCCATTACGATACCATCTTCTCTTAACATCACTCCATACCTGGCCTTACCAACTGGTAACTTTAACCATGCATTAGTATAAACTCTGTTTAAAAGTTCTGCAGCATCAGGACCCTTGATATCTATTTTTCCTAAAGTAGTTACATCACAAACACCAACATTCTCTCTAACATTTTTAGCTTCTCTTTTTGATGCTTCGAACAAATTTTCATTTCCTCGTTTATAATATCTAGGTCTTAACCACACACCAGCATCAACGAATACTGCATTATTTTTTTCATGCCAGGAGTGCATTGGAGACTTTCTAGTTGGTTTAGAATGTTTGCCAACTTCTCTTCCAACAATTGCACCTATTGAAACAGGTGTATATGGAGGTCTAAAAGTTGTGTGGCCAACGGCAGGAACAACTTTATTTTCAATTTTAGACACCAATTGCAAACCATTCAAATTACTTGTTTTTCCTTGATCTGTTGCCATTCCTAAAGTTGTATATCTTTTAACATGCTCAATTGATCTATAACCCTCTTTTAAAGCAATTTCGATATCAGAAACCGCAACATCATTTTGAAAATCTAAGAATCTTTTATAACTTTTTCCTTTAGGAAGAGGTACACACCAAAATTTGTCATGCACAGTTGATTTTTTTTCAACTACATTAGGAAAAGAAATCTTATTATCTTTATTAGTAATTTTTTTTGACAATTCATAACCAGCTTCAAAAGAACTTTTTAAAGTTTCGTCTAAAGAGAAAGATCCATTGGCAGCACCTATTGTTTTCTCATTTTGTTTTGAAATGCCTGGAACAAATGCATCAATATCTTCTTTAAATTTGGTTTTATTACCTGATTGCGAAGCTAAATGAATAGTGGGAGTCCAAAAACCAGATACACATATACAGTCACATTTAATATTTTCTATTTTACCTAATTCCTCCTTATTTTCAGAAATTTTCGCTATATCAGCAGATTTTACTTTTTTATAACCTTGAGCTGCAACCACTACATGAGAAAATTTAATATCTATTTTTAAATTTTTTGCTTCTTCAATTATTTCTGAATGGGGATCTTTTCTTGTATCCAAGATAATTGGGTCTATACCGTGCTTTTTAAATTCAATAGCAGTTTCATAGCCGCTATCATTATTAGTAAAAACAAGTGGATTTTTTCCAACCAAAACACCATATACTTTTAAATATTCTTTTGCAGCAGAAGAAAGCATAACCCCCGGGGTATCATTGTTACCAAAAACTATTGGTCTTTCAATTGAACCTGAAGAAATTAAAACCTCATTAGCTCTAATATACCAAAGTCTTTGTTTTGGATGAAATTTTTTAGTTTTCGGCAAATGATCACTCAGTCTTTCAGACATAACCAACATGTTATGATCGTAATAACCAAAAACTTGTGATCTATTTTTTACAGTCACGTTCTTCATGCCTTTAAGTTCAGCTATAATCCCATCAGCCCAATCTTTACCTGACTGGTTTCCAATATTCACTTCACTTGTGAGTAAAGATCCACCAAATCTAGCTTTATCCTCAGCTAGAATTACTCTTGCTCCATTTTTTGCTGCTGCATATGCGCTAGCTAGTCCAGATGGTCCAGATCCTGTAACTAATAAATCGCAATATTCATATTTATGTTCATATCTCTCTTTATCATGTTTAATTGATGCAACTCCAAGTCCTGCTGCCTTCCTTATAAATGGCTCGTAAACTCTATACCAAAAACTCTTTGGCCACATAAATGTTTTATAATAAAAACCTGCTGGAAGAAATATTCTTAAAAAATTGTTAATTGCCCCAATATCAAAATTTACACTGGGCCAACAATTTACACTAGTCGCTACAAGCCCTTCAAAAAGTTCCTGTTCGGTAGCTTTTATATTTGGCTCTGTCTCACCATTTCTAAACAATTGAACAATTGCATACGGCTCGTCTACTCCAGCACCAAAAAAACCTCTTGGTCTATGATATTTAAAACTTCTTCCAATTAAATGTACTCCATTAGCTATCAAAGCAGACGCAAGAGTATCTCCTTCATAACCATAATAAGTTTTACCATTAAATTTAAATGAAATTTTTTTATCTCTATTAATTAATCCACCGTTTTCAAGTCTAAAGTTTTGGGACATTATGAGATTTCCTCATTTGCTTTTAAGGTTTTAAAAATTTCATGAGTAGCTGTATCTCTTTCAACTTTAATCCATTGGCGACAACCTGATAAATGTTGCCATAACTCCCAATGCTTTCCTCTTAAACTTTTCCTATTATAAATAAAATTATTCCAATCTTGATCTGATACATCTTTATTCAGCGCTGGTCTTTTTACAGTAGCATCACCACCATAAGAAAATTCGTTTTGAGATCGCATTCCACAATGTGGGCATTTAATATGAAGCATTTATGAAATCCAAGTTTTGGTACCAAGACCCTTTTCATCAAGTAAATGACCAGTATTGAATCTGTTTAAACTATAACCTGCATTCAATTCGTGTACCCTATCTTGTGCGATTGTATGAGCAAATGTCCATCCAGATGCTGGTGTCGCTTTAAAACCACCATAACACCATCCACAATTTAAATATAAACCTTCAATGTGTGTTTTATCAATTATTGGAGAACCATCCATTGACATATCCATTATTCCACCCCAAGTTCTGAGCATTTTTAATTTACTTAAAAAAGGCATCATTGCTATTCCTTCTGTCAAAACATGCTGTAACGTTGGCAAGTTTCCTCTTTGTGCATAACTATTATATCCATCTAAATCTCCCCCCATAACCATTTCACCTTTATCAGATTGACTTATGTAAAAGTGTCCAGCTCCGAAGGTCACAACTCTATCTAAAACAGGTTTAACTGGCTCAGAAACGCATGCTTGTAAGAGATGTGTTTCTATTGGTAATGTCATGTTTAATTTTTCTGCTAAAATGTTTGTGCTACCAGCAACACATAATCCAATTTTTTTTACTTTAATATCTCCTCGTGACGTTCTTAATCCTTTTATTTTTCCACCTGAAACATCAAATCCGGTAACTTCACAATTTTGGATTATATCCACCCCCATCGAGTCTGCTTGACGTGCATAACCCCACGCTACAGCATCGTGTCTAGCTGTTCCTGCGCTTGGCTGCATTAATCCACCAAAAATTGGAAATCTTACATTCTCAGAGAAATCTGCCATTGGAATTATCTCTCTTACCTGTTCTCTATTTAGAAGAACTGCATCAATACCATTTAATCGCATTGAATTACCTCTTCTTGCATAAACATTCATTTGCGCATCTGAGTGTGCAAGATTTATTATTCCTCTAGGAGAAAACATAACATTATAGTTTAAATCCTGACTCATTTTTCTCCAAAGATTCATTCCAAACTCACTAAATAATGCGTTTTCATCATACATATAATTTGATCTGATTATCGTGGTATTACGTCCAACGTTTCCGCCACCTATCCAGCCTTTTTCAATAATTGCTACATTTGTAATATTGTGTTCTTTTGCAAGATAATAAGCAGTTGCCAAACCATGCCCACCACCACCAATAATCACTACATCATATTCTTTCTTTGGTGTTGGATCTTTCCAAGCTAAATCCCACGTTTCGTGATTAGAGAGGGCGTTTTTTACTAGACTAAATATTGAGTATTTTTGCATATAAGAATTTTATAATATTGAGTAGAAATAGTTCATATTTTTTTTATATATAATTTTTAGATATTTCCAAAGCCTCAGAAAAGATATACAAGTTTGGCAATTCTAAACATTTATATATAACTTTAATGAGTGAAGTAAAATCAGATATCCAGATAGCAAGAGAAGCTAAAATGGAGCCCATAAAAGATATATTAGCAAAAATCAATGTGCCAGATGAAAGTACCTCATTCAGTCCGATGGGTAGACATATTGCAAAAATTAACTTGGAATATCTTAATAAGCTAAAAAAGAAAGATGGAAAATTAATTTTAGTCACCGCAATAACACCAACACCAGCAGGTGAAGGTAAAACAACAACTTCTGTTGGTCTTAACGATGGTTTAAATAAAATTGGAAAAAAATCTATCGTTTGTCTGAGAGAACCTAGTCTTGGGCCGTCATTTGGAATGAAAGGTGGTGCAGCTGGAGGGGGTTATGCACAAGTGGTTCCAATGGAACAAATTAATTTACATTTTACTGGAGACTTCCATGCAATTACCTCAGCTCATAATTTGTTATCAGCATTAATTGATAACCATATTTACTGGGGAAATAAACTTAACATAGACGTGAGAAGAGTAGTTTGGAAAAGAGTAATGGATATGAATGATAGATCATTAAGATCAATTGTTGTTGATCTAGGGGGTGTGGCTAATGGTTATCCTAGACAAGATGGTTTTGATATTACAGTTGCCTCGGAAATTATGGCTATCTTTTGCCTTGCTACAGATTTAAAAGATTTAGAAAAAAGAATAGGAAATATTACAATTGGTTATACGAGAGATAAAAAAGCAGTTTGTGCAAAAGATTTAAATGCCCAAGGTCCAATGACTGTTTTATTAAAGGAAGCAATTAGACCAAATGTGACTCAAACCTTAGAAAATAATCCAGCCATTATTCATGGTGGTCCTTTTGCAAATATAGCTCACGGATGTAATTCAGTAATTGCAACTAAAGCTGGGTTAAAACTTTCAGATTATGTTGTGACAGAAGCAGGATTTGGTGCTGATCTTGGAGCAGAAAAATTTTTAGATATCAAATGTAGAAAGTCAGGAATTAAACCAGACTGCGTGGTTATAGTTGCTACTATCAGAGCCTTAAAAATGCATGGCGGGGTAGCAAAAGATGAATTGAAAAATGAAAATGTTGATGCGCTTAAAAAAGGCTTGGTAAATTTAGAGAGACATATAAATAATACTCGTAAATTTGGACTTCCAGTTACAATTGCAGTTAATCACTTTATCACTGACACAGATAAAGAGATGAACACATTGCTTGATTTTTGTAAAACACAAGGTGTTAAAGCATCAAAATGTACTCATTGGTCCAATGGAGGTGAGGGAACAAAAGAATTAGCAAAAAATGTAGTTGAAATTTGTGAAGATAACAAAAATACTTTTAAATATTTATATGAAGACAGTTTGCCATTGTTTAAAAAAATAGAAAAAATAGCCCAAGAAATTTATCATGCAAGTGAAGTTGTTGCTGACACCAAAGTAAGACAACAACTAAAAGATTTTGAGGAAAAAGGTTATGGAAAACTTCCAGTTTGTATCGCAAAAACACAATATAGTTTTTCAACAGACCCTAATCTTAAAGGAGCACCAACAGGACATGTTTTGCCAGTAAGAGAAGTAAGACTATCCTCAGGAGCTGAGTTTATTGTTGTAGTTTGTGGGGAGATAATGACAATGCCAGGTTTACCTCGTGTTCCAGCTGCTGACTCAATTAAGCTTAATGATAAAGGTGAAATAGAAGGTCTATTTTAAACTTTAATTTTAAGTTTTTTATTACCTATTATTGTTTTTAAAAAATTAATCATTAATGGAATTTTTTTCTTATCAATTTTTTTAAAAATAAACGGTGCAATTTCACGTGCAAGCTGTTCTCCTTCAACTGTATCGTTTGGCATAAATTTTTTTTTTGCTGCCTTAAAAGTAAACCCTTTGCCTAAATAACTTCCCATTTTACTGTTCCTTCCTCCAGCTGCACTAACATATAAATCACCAACTCCAGCAAGGCCTGAGATAGTTTCATCCTTACCTTTGAAGTATTTTATCAAATATTTCATTTCGAGAATTGATTTTTGAAATAAATTTGATGATGAATTCAAACTCTGTCCAGCACCGATAATCATCGCGTAAATGTTTTTTATTGCAGAACACACCTCAACACCAATTACATCCCTGGAATATTCTGTTAAATAATATTTTGTTGAGATTGTCTTTCCGATAGATTTTGCAATTTTGATATTTTTATTAGCTATGACAACACTTGTTTGATTTTTCCTTGCCAATTCTTTAGCTAAACAAGGGCCCTTTAAAACAGATACATTAATAGATTTATATTTATTTTTTAATTGTTCCGAAATTGTTGAAATTTTTTTGTCTTTTTTCTCATACTTTAAACCCTTTGTGAGAACTAATATTGGAGTTTTATTTTTAAGATTTTTTAATTCTTTGCCAATAAAATCTATACCCGAGAGACTTAAGGCAATTACAATCAAGTCAAACTTTTCTTTTAATAATTCTTTAGAAAATTTCCTAAATTTCAACTTTTTTGAAAGTTTTACTTTAAGGGCTGAGTGAAATTTATCTTTAGATGATAAGTCTTTAATAAATCTTTTACTATAAGGTTCGGTAATAGTTACTTTATTATTATTTTCCAAACACGGTATTGTAAAAGCTGACCCCATGGCTCCACCACCAATAATAATAATTTTTTTCATATAGGGTTATTTTTTTATATCTATTTTTAACATTTTATGGCTAAAATACAGTTATAAAATAATTATACGAGGTGATTTATGACTAAAGTAGCCATTATTGGTGCTGGGCCATGCGGTTTATCCGCTTTAAGATCTTTTGAACTTGCTGAAAAAAAAGGTGAAAAAATTCCTGAAATAGTTTGTTTTGAAAAACAAGATGATTGGGGAGGTTTATGGAATTATAGTTGGAGAACAGGATCTGATCAATACGGTGATCCCGTTCCAAATAGTATGTATAGATATCTTTGGTCTAATGGTCCTAAAGAATGTTTGGAATTTGCTGACTATTCTTTTGATGAACATTTTGGAAAACCCATTCCTTCCTTCCCACCTAGAGAAGTTTTGTATGATTACATTATTGGAAGAGTGAACCAAGGTAATTTAAAAGATAAAATAAAGTTTAATACTAGGGTTACAAATACAGTTTTTAAGGACAATAAATTTGAAGTTAGTTATCAAGATAAAATTAATAATAAAACTTTAACAGAAAATTTTGACTTTATAATTGTTTCTTCTGGTCATTTCTCTGTTCCTTTTATACCAGAATATTCAGGAATGAAGTCATTTCCAGGAAGAATAATGCACTCACATGATTTCAGAGATGCTGAAGAATTTAGAAATAAAGATGTTATAGTACTTGGAAGCAGTTATTCTGCTGAAGATGTAGCTTTACAATGTAATAAATATGGAGCAAAAAGTGTTACGATTGGATACAGGCATAATCCAATGGGGTTTAAATGGCCAAAAGGCATGAAAGAAGTTCATTACCTAGACAGACTTGAGGGTAAAAAAGCAATATTCAAAGATGGAACAGAACAAAGTGCAGATGTTATAATTTTATGTACAGGATATTTGCATCATTTTCCTTTCATAAATGAAAGTTTGAAATTAAAAACTCATAACAGATTGTATCCACCAAAATTATACAAAGGTGTCGTGTGGCAAGATAATCATAAGCTATTTTATTTGGGAATGCAGGATCAATTTCATACTTTTAATATGTTTGATTGTCAGGCTTGGTATGCAAGAGATGTAATTATGGGAAAAATTAAAATGCCTAGTGATAAAGAAATATCTGATGATATAAATAAATGGGTTGCTATGGAGGAAAAATTGGAAAATCCAGACCAAATGATTGATTTTCAAACAGAATATACAAAAGAACTTCATGAAATGTCTGACTATCCTAAAATTGATTTCGAGTTGATAAGAAAACATTTCAAAGAATGGGAGCATCATAAAGTTGAGGATATTCTAACTTACAGAAATAAATCTTTTTCATCACCAGTAACGGGCTCTGTTGCACCTGTTCATCATACTCCATGGGATGAAGCTATGGATGATTCAATGAAAACATTTTTAGATCAACCTGCAAAATAATTTGTAAATAATAATTTACATGATATTCGTAAAAAATCTTGAATCAGTTTCTGACCAAGAGTGGTCAACAACAGAGAAATATCCCGGTGTTAGATGGAAGTTTTTAATTGATGCTGATTTTACAAAAAGTTCTGGTCTTTCACTTGGGTTTGCTGAAATTGCTCCTGGTGGTGATTTAATTCTACACTATCATTCTCCTGCTGAGATATATGTCGTAACAGATGGCAAAGGTCTATTAAACAAATCTGGTGAACTTGAAGAAATTAAGAAAGGTGATGTTGTTTATATTGCTGAAAATGAAAAACATGCATTAAAAAATAATGGTAAAGAAACTTTAAAGTTTTATTGGATTTTTCCAACAGATCGTTTTTCAGAAGTTGAATATCTTTATTAGGCAATACCTAAGTGTTTTTTTCTATTATCAACCCAAGTTCGAATTAAGTTATCAAATATCAGTCCAATAAAGGCCACACAAATACCGAGTGTTAATCCAATACCCGCACCATTCTTATCAGATAGTGCTTTCAAAATATATTGTCCCAAATCCTCTGTTCCAATAAATGCTCCAATTATAACCATAAATAATGCAAATACGATTGTCTGATTTAAGCCTAGCATCATATGAGGGAAAGCCAATGGAAATTCAATTTTAGTTAATCTTTGAAATTTATTTACACCAGACATTGTTGCTGCATCATGTAAAGCAACTGGAACACTTCTTAGTCCTTCAATTGTATATCTAGTTGCTGGTATTGTTGCATAAACTATAACTGCTATTAATACTGAAGTATCAGTTATTCCGAAAAGCATCATAACTGGAATCAAATATACAAAAGATGGAAATGTTTGAAAAATATCACAAACACCCAACATAAAGTTGGCTGAATGCTTGTTCTGAAAACATAAAGTTCCAACTGTAAATCCAATCATACAAGATACAATTACGCCAAAAGTTGCCATATAAGTCGTAACTAAAGCTCTATCCCACCAAGGACTTAAAGCTATAAATAATGTTAATCCACAAACAACTAAAGCTGAACGAATTCCACCAATTAAATATCCAGCTCCAACAACTAAAACTAATGTTGCCACTGCTGGCATTCTTAAATATAAAGCTCGCATTGGCTGTAACACCTCTACAATTAACCAAGTATTAAATGCTTTGATGTAAACAAAAAAAGTATCAAAAATCCAATCAACTCCTTTATTCCAGAAATCAGCTGTAGATATTCCTTTATTGTGAGGAACTTCAAATAAATAGTTGTATCCCTCTTTAAAATAAAAAGATCCTAAATAAGCTAATACAATACCTATTACTACTGCAATACCAAAATAATACGCATTTTTATTTCTTTCAAAAAAAGTTAAATTTCCAAAATAATCAACCTGTTTATTTGCCCAGGCCAAAGACATCTTATCTAATAATATTGCAATCAAACTGATGCATAGACCTGCCTCTAATGCCAGTCCGATATTGAGCTGATTTAATGCTAATAATAAATTAAATCCTAATCCTTTTGCGCCTATAAAGGCGGAAATAACTGCCATTGAAAAGCAAACCATAATAACTTGGTTTACTCCAATTAAAATATCTCTTCTTGCAGTTGGAATTAATACTTTAAACATTAATTGCAAATTATTACATCCGCTCATCCTGCCAGCTTCAATAACTTCTGGTGGAACTGCTCTTAAGCCAAGTAAAGTTAATAATATCATTGGAGGGACAGCAACAATCATAGTAATAATTACAGCAGCATGATCACCAACACCAAAAAGAACAAGTGCAGGAACTAACACAGCATATTGTGGCATTGTCTGCATAACTAATAATATTGGATATAAAGCTTTTTCTACACGCTTATTTTTAAATGCTGCAATTCCTAAACCTAAACCAAAAACAAATGATAATGGTGCTGCAACTAAAATAAAAGAAAGAGTTTGCATAGAAGGTTTCCATTGACCAAATATAGAAATATAAACCATTACCAAGCCCGCAAATAAAGCGAGACCCTTACCACTTAACTTATAAGCTAATATTGCTGCACCAGCAGCAACTATAGTCCATGGAAGACCCGGCATTTTTGCCCAAGAATTTGAACCTACGAAATCCCAACTAGTAAAAGCAACAATAGTTTTTAGACCACCTAGTAAAATATCTCTGATTAACTCAATTAAAAATGTCATTATTGAGGTTACTTCCCTTGTTATCTGCAAAACTAAAGGTCGAGTTTTATATGACTGAGTATCTTCATTCCAAAATTCCATTGGAAGCCATTCATTCATTAAGAAAAATAATGAGTCATTTATCCAAATGGGTAGCCACCCAAGCAATGGTGGGAGTCGCCAGAAGACATCGAAAGGATAATATCTTACCTCTTTTCCTAAAAAAACATAAAAACTTTGATTAGGGTCTTTAACAAACTCAGCTTGACCTCGAATAAATTTATATGTTTCAGGAACTTCAATTGCAAAACATAAAGCAAAAAAAACGATTAGCAAAAATAACCATTGAAATGTTTTTGGATATTTTTTTAAAAACTCCATAACTAATTGTTTTTTCTTCCTCCAAAAACTGTATTAATTATTTTTGTTGGATTGATAGAACCTACGATCTTGTTGTTATTATCTATAACAGCTACTGATTTGTCTTGTGATAAAATTTTTTCAGCAACGTTTTCTATAGTTTCATCTTTTGAGACTTTTAAATCACTTAAATCTTTCGTATCAGATTTATCCATTACATCCTCAATCAATAAAACTTTTTCCCTAGGTACCTCTTCAGTAAATTTTCTTACATATTCTGTAGCTGGATTTAAAACAATATTCGCTGGTGTATCTAACTGCTCTATGACACCATCTTTCATAATTGCAATACGGTCCGCAAGTTTTAAAGCTTCATCAAAATCGTGAGTTATAAACATAATTGTTTTTTGTAATTTTTCTTGGAGTCTTAAAAATTCATCTTGCATTTCTTTTCGAATTAAAGGATCTAAAGCAGAAAATGGTTCATCTAAAAACCATATATCTGGTTCAACAGCTAACGATCTTGCTATTCCTACTCTTTGTTGCTGTCCACCTGAAAGTTCTCTAGGAAAATAGTTTTCTCTTCCTTCAAGACCAACCAATTTAACCATGTCCATAGCCTTGCTAATACTGTCTTCAATTTCTATTCCTTTGATTTGGAGTGGAAAAGCAATATTTTCAACTACAGTTTTATGTGGCAGCAAAGCAAAACTTTGAAACACCATTCCCATTTTATTTCTTCTAAGATCAATGAGTTCTTTGTTATTTAATTTTAATAAATCTTGACCTTCAATATAAATCTTTCCGCCTGTAGCATCTGTTAATCTTGAAATACATCTTAGTAACGTTGATTTACCTGATCCAGATAAACCCATCACAACTAACATTTCTCCTTTCGAAACCTCAAATGATGCATTATTAACACCTACAATACATCCATTTTCTTGAAAGGTTTTTGCATCAACATTCCCATTGGATTCTTGAAGCATTTTTTGAGCATTTGCTCCAAAAATTTTATAAACATTCTCACATTTAATTACTGCGTCAGACATAAATTTCGATAACGTTATATGATATTAAGTTAAAATTAAATCCATATAATTGTTTTTTTCTCCTTAAAAATTTTTAATAAAATAAACTCTTGTATCAATTCCTGTGCTTAAAAAACTCAATGCTTCGCCTCTAACAGTAATAGATTCATTTACTCCAACATTTTTCCCGCTAACTGTGAAGCCTGCAAAACACTTGTTTTTTTCTTTATTCCACTCAACAAATGTATCGCTAATTTTATTTCCATTAATTGTATAAATTTCATGTGCTCTGAAATTTAAAAAATTTGCCCCCATTATTGCTCTTTGAGGAATAAGTTTTGTTGCTTTACAGACTTGTTCATATACTTCATCAGTTAATCTATAATGGTCAGTCCCATCAAAGGTTACTAATATTCCTGAAGGAAGCTTTGATATCAATTCACTTAATTTCTTCTCCTGAGCTATTCTTTCTTCCTCTAATTTCATTTTCTTAACTAGTTCGTCACCTTCCCCAAACATAATATTTAAAATGAAGAAAGACGAAATTATAATTAGAATTAAAACTAACAAACCACCAGTTTGCTTTATAAACTCTGGTAATTCTTTTATCTTATCTAAATAATTTTCATTAAACATTACTTCTGCAACTTTCCATTTTTCCAAGTTCCTGATTTTTGTGTGCCGTCAGATGAAGTAAAAGTTCCTTTACCATTCATAAAACCTTTTGCCCATTCTCCATCATATGTTGATCCATCTGGAAAAGTTAAAGTCCCTTTGCCACTCCATTCACTATTCTTAAACTCACCTTTATAAATATATCCATTAGGCCAAGTCTCAATTCCTTGACCATTTTTTTTTGTTTCTACCCACTCACCCTCGTAAGTAGTTTTATCTGTATAAACCCATTTACCATAACCATTTTCACAATTTCCTTCTTTGCATCCTGTACTTCGTGCTAACACAACTGAAGAAAATAATAAACTTATTATAAAACTAATAAAAATTTTTTTCATTTTTTACATCTTACACAAATTGATAAAAAAAAAAATCAGACTTTTTCCTTTTTGCTACAAGAATAAAAAGTAATATCCTTTTCAGAATTTTCACTTTTTATATTTCTAGTGATTTCATGAACCAATTCACCTGTTTTTCTATCAATAATACCCGACTCGGAATAATTAGAATCGTTATCAATTCCCTTAAACAAAATTACATTTTTATTTACAACTTTAACACTTAGTCTTAAAGATTTTGATAGAAAAGATGATAAGCCATTAATATTAAGTATTTCAGGCTGCTCTGATTTAATTTCAAATTTATTTAAATCTTTTTCATTTAAATCTTTAGCTAAAAATACTTGATAATTATATTCTGAATTTTTTAATATTTTTTTTTCTAATTCGCATTTAAAACTTAAATCTAGATTTTCTTGAATATCTATATTTTTTGCTAGTAACTGATTAGAAAATAATAAACTAATTAATATAACTGGATAATATTTGATCATAAAATCTGAATTAAAAAAAATCCCCCCCAACTGTGTTGGGGGAGATTTTTAAATTTGGTTATTATTTACCTTATTTAGTAAATGGTTTCCAAACTGACTCATTATCAGCTAACCATTTTTTGGCAGCATCCTCGTGAGTCATTTTGTCAATATCAACTAAAGCAGCCATTGCTCCGATATGACTTGTAGTGAAAGACATTTTTTTGAAAGCTGCAGCTGCACCTGGATGAGTTTTTGGAAAATCCTCATGCACTGCTTTTTTCAAATAACCATCTGGAGATCCACATTTTCCATCTCCACCATCTTCTGGTCTGCAACCCGCTGTATATGGAGGGAAGTCTATAAATGTAAAACCAGCACCATCTGTAAAGTTTGGTGTCCAGTTAAAAATAATAGTTCCTCTTCCTTCTTTCTCTGCTGCTGCTAATTCAGCCCAAAGTGCATCAGCACTTCCAGCGAATTTAACCATCCAAAGATCACCTAATCCTAAAGCATCTACTCTTTGAGGAATTAAGTCACCATGCCAAGTTTGTGGACCTTCTAACATTCGTCCTTTTCCACCTGAGTCAGGTGTTACAAAGTTTTTGGCACAGTCTGGATTCTTTAAAGCTGTCCAGTCCGGTAGACCTGGGCATAATCCTTTATCAGCAACCCAATTTGGATAACCCATATCCTCAAGTGTTCTTGCTTCATGATCACCCCAATCTAACAAACCACCTTTGTCCAAAGCAGTTGTGAATGATTTACCGAAAGCAGACTCCCATACTTCGTGAGAAATAGTTACATCTCCAATTCGAATTGACTCGTAAACAGCTTGTGAGTCAGCATTAACATAACTCACATTGTTTCCCATACTTTCAAATATTCCACCAATAACGTAAGCCATTACAATTTGACTTGACCAGTTATGTGTTGGAATTACTATTGGTTGGCTGCTATCGCCTGATTTTTTAGCAGTTTTGTCTCCTCCACCCATGAAGAAAACAAGACCCGCAATAACAACAATCGCACCGATTAATAACGGTAATTTGTTTTTCATTTTTTCTCCTCCTAGTACTATTTAATATAAATAGTATGAGCTTTACTTAATGGATAGTCAACAGATAGATATTTATATATTATAAGAATAAATTTTAAAAAATGGCGCTAACTACATTAGATATTAAAGAGCCGGGATTAAATGTCCTACCACCTGGGGTTGAAAGATACGTTGTTGAAGGAGGTGGATTAACTGGAATTCAAATTTTACCTGATGACGAAATAAAAATTATCAATAACGAGGGTAATCAAATTTGTGAGGTTTCAGTGTTTAACAAAGATGGTAAATCGGAACTTGCAATTTTAAGTTTAAAAGAAATTAAAGATAATTCAGAAATAAAAAAAATTCTTCTTAAGAAAGATGAAACATCTTTGCAAGCTTTACTTCAATTAAAAAAAAGAAAATTAAATATAGAAAAGTCAAAGTCTTCAGTTATTTTTGATAAAGATACTAAAGCTGGTGAAAGTATTAAATTAAAATCTAAAGATAAATGCTACTGTATTTTTGCGGCCCCTGGAAACCAAATGATGGTTCATGAGCAAAATCCTTCAACAGAACTAACTATAATGGTTTCAAGAGCAGAAGTAAAAAAGGAAAAAGAATTTTCCATAATTCCTGATCCTGTATACGATCCATCTGAGGAGAGAAATATTGCTAGGACTACCTCAATTGGTTATCAAGTTAAAGAAGGAGATTATATTCAAATAATTACACCAACGGGCAGACAGTGCTCTGATTTTGTAGCATACGATACAGCAAAATTAGATAAGGGAAAAGAAAATGGTCTTGATTGGCAAACTACAAGAACTTTTATGGGTCATACTTTTCCTGGACCTGGTCTATTTTCAAAATTTTATGATGTAGACCATGAACCATTGGTTGAAGTTGTAAGGGATACAGTTGGGATACATGATACATTTAATCTTGCGTGTACTTCAAAATATTATGAGGATGCCGGATACTTTGGTCATGTCAATTGCTCAGATAATTTAAACGAGGCAATGGAAAAATTTGGAGTTCAAAAGAAAAAAGGTTGGCATGCAATAAATTTATTTTTTAATACTTCAGCAGGAGGACAAAATTCAGTTTTGTCAGACGAGTCTTTCGCCAGACCTGGGGATTATGTTATTTTAAGAGCTTTAAAAGACTTAACTTGTGGAACTACAGCTTGCCCAAGCGATATTGATAGCTGTAATGGATGGAATCCGACCGATATATTTGTTAGAACTTATGACAAAAAAAAAGAATTTACAAAATCTTTTGCTTTTAGAATGAAAACAGACTCTGAAAAAAAACTTACCAGAAATACTGGTTTTTATGAAAGAACAAAAAAATTAACAAGAAATTTTGTTGATGCTAGAGGTTTTTGGTTGCCAAATGATTTTACAAAACATGGTGTCATAAATGAATATACAGCCTGTAGAGAAAAGGCTGTTGTAATTGATTTATCCTCGTTAAGAAAATTTGAAATTTTAGGACCAGATGCTGAAGAGTTAATGAATTACACTCTTACAAGAAATATTAAAAAACTTTCTGTTGGACAAATTGTGTATTCAGCAATGTGTTATGAAAATGGCACAATGTTTGATGATGGTACGCTTTTAAGATTAAGTGAAACAGGTTTTAGATGGGTTTGTGGAGATGAGTATGCGGGAGAATGGTTAAAAGAACAAGCTAAGAAAAAAAATTTTAAAGTCCTAATCAAAAATTCAACTGATCAAATAAATAATATTTCTGTTCAAGGTCCTAATAGCAGAAAAATTTTAGAAAAAATAATCTTTACCCCACCAACTCAGCCCACAGTTTCTGAGCTTCAATGGTTTAGATTTACAATTTGTAGGTTAGAGGAATTAAATGGAATTCCATTAATTGTTTCAAGAACTGGTTATACAGGAGAGCTAGGTTATGAGGTTTGGTGCCACCCAGATCATGCTCCACAAGTTTGGGATAAGGTGATGGAGGCTGGAAAAGAAGATGGTTTAATACCTGCAGGTTTTGGTGCTTTGGATTTATTAAGAATTGAAGCGGGTTTAGTTTTATTCGGTAATGAGTTTGATGGACAACAAGACCCTTTTGAAGCTGGAATTGGTTTTGCTGTTCCACTTAAAACAAAAACTGATGATTTTATAGGTAAAGAAAATTTAATTAAAAGAAAAGAAAATCCACAAAAAAAACTAGTGGGTCTTGAACTTATAGGTAAAGAAAAAGCAAATCATGGAGATTGTGTTCATATAGGAAGGGCTCAAGTAGGTATAATAACAAGCGCATGCTTATCTCCTACTTTAGGAAAAAATATCGCTTTATGTAGAATTGATGTTGGTCATTCAGAAATTGGTAATGAAGTTGAAATTGGAAAGATAGATGGACATCAAAAAAGAATACCTGCCAAAATAGTCGGTTTTCCTCACTATGATCCTCAAAAAACTAAAGTAAGATCTTAAATGAAAACAACTAAAGAATTGCTAAATTTTTGGGAAGATCAAATGAAACTATCTCATACATCTAGCAATTATTTTTTTCGTAAATCTCCTTCACATTATCACATGATGCTTCTTGTGATGAACGCATATAAATCTGATGAAAATTTGACTGTTGAAGAGCTCAAGACAAAACTATTTAAAACCTCTCGACCAAAATCTGCTCTTATGATTAATGAAGCATGTGAAAAAGGTTTTTTTATATTAGAAAAAACATCAAACGATCAAAGGAAAAAATTTATAAAACCAACTGGAAGTTTTATGAAAGAATTTGAGGATTATTTAAAGAGATTAAGAGAAATTTCAATTTAACCAGTATTTTTCATAGCAGCTGATATTCCTGCGATTGAAGTCATCATTGCGTCGTTGAGGTATTTTTTTTCGTCATTTCCTAATTTTTTTTTCGACATTTTATTCATTACAACTGCTTGAAGAATATTTAGAACCTCAGAATAAATATTTCTTACTAAAACTGTAGTTCTAAATTTTTTTCTCTGATTTAGTATGTCTATTGGAGTTATATATTTATTTAACCTTTTAATTATATCAAATTCAGATCTTAGTTTATCACCTACTTCTTTTAATTTTTTATCAGCAAGATTATTTTCATAAACCTCTGATATTTCTGGATCTACTTTGGAGATTACCATATCCAATATATCCATCGTAGAATTAAAGAATGGCCAATTTTTTTCCATGTCTATAAGTATTTTTTTATATTTTTTAACAGATGAATATTTTAAAGCGTCACCAGTACCCAACCATGCAGGAAGCATTAATCTTATTTGTGTCCAAGCAAAAACCCAAGGTATAGCTCTTAAACTTTGAATATTATCTACATTTTTTCTTTTAGAAGGTCTCGATCCAATAGATAGTTTTCCGAGAGCAAGGTGTGGGGTTACTGTCTTAAAATATCTTATGAAATCTGAATTTTCATTGATATTTTTTCTATAAGCTTCAGTAGAGATTTCCGTCATTTTTTCAATTAAGTTTCTCCAATTATCTTTAGGTGCTGGTGGTGGATTCAATGTTGCTTGCATAACAGATCCTATATAGCTACACAGATTATATTTTGCTAAAGGCTCATAGCCGTATTTCTGTTGTATCATTTCACCCTGATCAGTAATTCTAATACGTCCATAGACAGATTTTGGTGGTTGAGATCTCATAGTAGCTTGAATTGGTCCCCCGCCTCGTCCTGCCGAACCTCCTCTTCCATGAAAAAAAGTGAGTTGAATTTTATATTTTTTTGCAATTTCTAAAACTTCTTCTTGAAGTTTATATTGATGCCAACTAGCAGATAATTTTCCAGCGTCTTTGCTAGAGTCTGAATAACCGATCATAATTTCTTGTTTATTTTTGATAAGTTTTCTATACCAGCCTAAAGAAAAAAGTTTTTTCATAATTGACTTTGCATTTTTTAAATCCTGCAAAGTTTCAAAAAGTGGTACTACTCTAAGCTTATTTTTGATATCAGCTTCTTTTTGCATCAAATAAACTGCTAATATATCTGATGCAGCTGATGTCATTGAAATTACGTACGCACCTAAACATTCTGTTGGTTCATTAGCCAAAATTTTAAAAGTTGACCAAACTTCTTTATTTTCTTTATTTTTAAAATTAAAATTTTTAAAACTTCTTTTATTTTTATTCATAGAGTTGGACAAATAACTAATTTTTTTATTCTCATCCCATTTGAGATAATTAGATTTATGATTTCTTTTTATGTATTCAGCCAACAATTGTGAGTGTCTAGAAGATTCTTGTCTTACATCAATTTTAGCAAGGTTTATTCCAAAACATTTAGCCCTTCTCATAAGATCTAATAATTCACCGCTGGCAATATTTTCACTTTGATTTTGCTCTAAGGACTCACGAACAACTCTTAGTGGTTTTAAAATTTCTTCTTTTGAAGCTAAGAGTTTTTTTTGATTTAAAGGTTTGTTTGCAACTAAATGTCTCTCAATAAGTCTGTGTGTTTTTCTTATTTTGTCTCTCAACGGTCTTAAAAAAACTCTATAAGGTTCATAAGTTTTACCAGTCTTTTTTAAAATTTTTTTTGAACATTTTTCCATCGAAAGACCTCTAATTAATTTTGTTAATTCTTTCTCATATAGTTTGGCTGCTTCCCACCTAGACAATAAAATTACTTCCTTAGTGACTGTTGATGTAACGTTTGGGTTTCCGTCTCTATCACCTCCCATCCAAGAACCAAATTCAATTGGATTAAAATTTTTAGGCAAACTTTTGCCCATGTGCTTAACAAATATAGCATTCAACCTTCTATAAACTTTTGGAATAGTTTCCCATAAACTATCTTCAATAACAGCCAATCCCCATCTTGCCTCTTCAACTGGAGTTGGTTTAAATCTTTTTAAGTCATCCGTATTCCATATAATGGTAAATTCATCATAAAGTTTTTTATCTAAAATTTTTAATCTAGACGGTTTATTCTTTAAAAGATCTCTTTGATCCATTATTTCTGTTATTTTGTGATATTTTTGAATTAAGGTTCTTCTTTTCACCTCTGTAGGATGAGCAGTAAGAACTATTCCTATATGAAGATTTTTTGCAATATCATATATTTTTTGAGGTTTTATTTTTTTATTTTTAAAAAGACTTTCAAAAATTTCTTCAATGAAAATATTCTTATGTTTGTCTTTCAAATTAGAGTTTTCGAACTCATCTAATTTTCTAGAAGCATCTATTGACTCAGTCAGATTAATAAAATTCATAAAGTGTGTGAACGCTCTGGCTAATTTAAATATCTTGATAGGCTTTAGTCTCTGAATTTCTGAAGTAATTTTCTTAAATCTATTTTTATTATTTTTGTTTCTAGTATTTGCTTTAGAAAGCAATCTTATTTTTTCAACCAAATTAAAAAAGCTTTCGCCTTCTTGCTTCTTTATCACTCTTCCTAAAATATTTCCTAAATACCTAACATCATCCCGCAGGGATTTTGTTGGTATACTCTCATAATAAAGATCTCTTTTTAACATTCAAAATTTCCTTTGAATCTCAGAATATCTATTTTCTTATATTTTTTTACCATTTAAAACTGACTTAACAGTTTCTCCCATTACAGATGGATTTTTAGATATTGTAACTCCACACTCTTTTAAAAGCTCAACTTTCTCTACAGCACTTTCACCATAAGCAGAAACAATAGCGCCAGCATGACCCATGACTCTTCCCTTTGGGGCTGTTAGTCCTGCAATGTAACCTATAATTGGTTTTTTCATATTTTCTTTTGCAAACTCCCCTGCTGCAACTTCTTGTGGTCCACCAATCTCACCTATCATTAAAATTGCATCAGTTTCGTCATCTGTCTCAAATTTTTCAATTATATCTCTAAATGAACTTCCATTAATCGGATCACCTCCAATTCCAACACTAGTCGAAATTCCAATACCTAAATTTTTCATTTGTTCAGCAGCCTCATAACCTAAAGTTCCCGATCTACTAATAATTCCAACTTTTCCCTCTTTGTAAATGTGGCCAGGCATAATTCCTAACATTGATTTTCCTGGACTAATAATTCCTGCACAATTCGGTCCGACTAATGTCATTTTTTCACTTCTAGAATACCTTCTCATATATCTTTTTATTCTAATCATGTCATGAGATGGGATACCATCAACTATGGCTACACAAGTTTTTATACCCGCATCTGCTGCTTCCATTGCTGAGTCAGCCGCAAAAGCCGGTGGTACAAATAATATTGAGGCTGTTGCTCCAGTATGTTTTACAGCATCTTTGACAGTGTTAAACACAGGTCTATCTAAATGTTTTTGACCTCCTTTTCCAGGTGTCACACCACCAACAACATTAGATCCATATTTTATCATTTCTTCAGCATGAAAAGTTCCCATCTTTCCAGTAAAGCCTTGAATTAAAATTTTTGTATTTTTTTCAATTATTACTGCCATTTTATTTTTTTAATGCCGCAACCGCTTTATTAGCAGCATCCTCTAAAGTGTTTGCTTCAATATAATTTAACTTACTATCCCGAAGAATCTTATTTCCTTTTTCAACGTTTGTTCCAGCCAATCTTATCACTAATGGAACTTTAATTTCTATTTTCTCTAATGCTTGAACTATTCCCTCTGCAACCCAGTCACATCTATTAATTCCTGCAAAAATATTTACTAAAATTACCTTCACTTTCTTATCCATCGTAATTAACTTAAAAGCTTTAACAATTTTTTCTGGTGTTGCTCCCCCACCTACATCAAGAAAATTAGCTGGTTCTCCGCCGGCTAATTTAATCATATCCATAGATGCCATAGCTAATCCAGCTCCATTAATAATATTTCCAATATTACCGTCTAAGCTTACATAGTTTAGACCTCTATCAGATGCATAAACTTCTTTTTCATCTTCTTGAGTTTTATCTCTTAATTCAGATACTTTATCCCTTCTAAACATTGCATTGTTATCAAAGCTCATTTTGCAATCTAACGCTAAGATTTGTTTTTGTTTAGAAATTACTAGTGGGTTAACCTCAACCATAGTAGCATCTAACTCACTAAAAGCTTTAGCACATCCAACAATAGTTTCTGAGGCTCTCCTTATTAATTCTGGTTCAATACCTAATCCAAATGCCAATTCCCTTGCTTGAAAGCTTTGTATCCCAACTGCAACTTCAATTTTAGATCTAATAATAGATTTTGGTTTTTCTTTAGCAATTTCCTCAACACTCATTCCACCTTCGGTCGAGGCAACAACCATTATGCTCTCTGAGCTTCTATCAAAAACTAATCCTAAATATAATTCTTTCTCAATGTCAGTTGCTTCCTCGATATAAATTCTATTTACTATTTTTCCTTCAGGTCCAGTTTGGTTTGTAACCAATCTTTTTCCCAAAAGTTTATCGGTTGCTTGAGCAACTTCTAAGGGTGAGTTGCAAACTATCACTCCACCTGCTTTTCCTCTTGCGCCTGAATGGATTTGAGCCTTTACTACCCACTTCGATCCACCAATTTCTCTAGCTTTATTTTCTGCCGTCTCAGGACTATAAACAATTCCACCTCTTGGTATTGTTACACCAAAACTTGATAATATTTCTTTTGCTTGGTATTCGTGAATATCCATATTTATTTATTATTAATTTGTTTATCTATATTTACAATATTCTCTGCCATTCTTGCTGATGCTGCATCAATCATTCTACCATCAAGTTGGGCAGCTCCTTTTCCAGCTTTAGCGGCTTTATCAAGTTCTTCTAAAATTCTTTTTGCTTTAGTCACTTCTGAAGATGGTGGGGAAAAAACTTTATTAGCTAATTCAATTTGAGAGGGATGGATTGCCCATTTACCTTCTATGCCTATAGCTGCTCCTCTTTTTGCTGCTGCAATATAAGCATCTGGATCATTAAAATCACCAAAAGGGCCATCAATAGCTCTCAAGCCATATGCTCTACAAGTCATTACTAGTTGAGAAAGTCCATGATGCCATTGATCTCCAGGATAATCAGGATTTAAACCTCCTATAACAACTGTCCTTGCTCTTAAACTTGCAGCATAATCGGCTACACCAAAATGTAGTGCTTCAAGTCTTTCGCTAGATTTAGCAATCTCTGTTATATTTGACATTCCAAGTGCAGTTTCAATTAAACACTCTATGCCTATCTTGTTTTTAATTTTTTTATTTATCTCAATTTGTGTTAATAGACAATCAATCATATAAACATCACTCGCTGTGCCAGCTTTTGGTAAAAGAATTGTATCTAGTCTCTCTCCTACTTCTTCAACTATTTCAACTAAATCTCTATACATATAATGAGTATCGGGACTATTAATTCTTATTGAAATAGTTTTTCCTTTTTCTCTCCAATCAATATCTTTCAATGCTTTTATAACGTTTTGGCGAGCTGAAACTTTATCCATAGGAGAAACGGCATCTTCTAGATCTAAAAAAACATAATCAGCCTTTGAATTCAAAGCTTTTTCAAACATTTCTGGAGAAGAGCCAGGCACTGCTAGTTCACTTCTTTGTAATCTTGGCCTTGCGGGTTTATAATATTTAAAACTCATTCAATATTATAAATTTTTGTTTAAATTCTTAAATTACTATAATTAACGTATTATTTATATATATAGTTTTTAGTAGTAAAAAATAAACTTTAAAAACTTTTTACCTTTTGTTACTGATTCCATTATTAGATTATGTCAGGATTACCAAGTAAAGCAAAAGTAGTTATAATAGGTGGTGGTATCCACGGTTTAAGTACAGCTTGGAAATTATCAGAAACATATAAAAATCCTGGAGACATAGTAGTTCTTGAAAAAAAAGATACAGCCGCAGGTGCAAGTGGAATAGCTTGTGGAGTTATAAGAAATAATTACTTTCAACCAGCCATGAGAGAATTAATGGCTCATTCAGTTTCGGTTTGGGAAAGTGACCCAAAAGCATTTAAATATAATGCAGTAGGTTATTTACAAATTTCACCAGAAGTTATGCATAAAGATGTTGCTACAATTTATGAGCAGCAAAAAGCAATTGGGTATGACTCAGAATTTATTGAGGGTGAAAAAGATTGCATGAATTACATGAAAGGTATGTTTGATGACTGGCAAGCACAAGGAATTACATCAGTGCTACATGAAAAAAAAGGTGGTTATGCTTTTAATAAAGACTCTATCAAAGCACTTGAAAATAAATCTACTTCAAATGGTGTTCAAGTTGTTAAAGGTGTAAAAGTTAATGGATTTAAAAGAGGTAGCAACAGTAAAGCTGTAACAGGTGTTGAGACAGATAAAGGTACAATAGACTGTGAACAGGTGGTTATTGGTGCAGGACCTTGGGCTAGAGATTTTTGGAATATGCTTGAACTACCAAAAACTGCCAACATAAAAGGCAAAGATGGCAAAATGCATACAACTGACATGTGGACATACTGGATGTTACAAGAAGGTGTAATTGGTGTCGAACCAGATTTTTTAAAAATGAACAATGGCAAAGCTCCACCAGTAATTCACGTTGATTCTACAGCACCATTATATTCTGACAAAACTAAAAAATTAATTACAGATAAAATATGGGGAATTTATTATAAACCTGATATCGAAGGATTAGGTGTTCAAGGCGGTACTTCACCTTACATAGTTGATAAACATTTTGATCAAGTTAATGTGGATCCTTATGGAATTGAATCTCCGGAGTATCAAACAACTGAAGCATTTAATGACATGTGGTGTTCTGCTTTAGCCCATTGTCAGAAAAGGTTTGAAGGAAAATCAGATTTATACAGGAAAGGACCTTCAGGGGGCTTAGGATGTATGACACCAGACTCTTTCCCAATTTTTGATAGATTTTTAGAGAATGTTTATATGATTGCTGACGCTAACCACGGTTACAAAATGATTGGGGTTGGTGAATTAGTTGCAAAAGAAATTTTAGGACAAGAAAGTGACTTGTTGAAACCGTTTAGATTCAACCGATACGAGAAGGGTGAACTTCACCCTACTTCGAACAGTCCGTTTCCTTGGAGCTAGTTGATCTAAGTAGACAGACGTTTTTTTTTCAGTTACCTTTTTGACTTAAACATTTAGAGGGGAAACATGACAGATCTAGAAAAACACGTTAACCAACCTGGTAGAGCGAAGCTAGTTAAAAAAGTTAGAGATAAAATTAATGAGTTAGGAATAACTTACATTTATTTTCAATTTATCTCAGTAACTGGAAGAGTTGTTGGTAAAGGAATACCAGCTGACCATTGGGAAAGAACTGCTGAAAAAGGATTTCAGTTAGTTTACGGAGCAACTGCAAACTTATTTCTAGATAGACACAACAATTATATTGGATATGGACCTGAGGCTAAAGAGTTAGTTGGAATTCCTGATCCTGAAACTTTCGTTCAATTACCTTGGGATAAAAGAGTTGCAAGAGTTTTTTGCACTTGTTTCAGAAATAGAGAAGAAAGAGAGAATCCAGGTGGTCATTTAACTTCTGACTGTAGAGGAAATCTAAGAATTATTGCTGAAGAATTTAAGAAAAAACACGGTTACCAAATGAGAGTTGGTACTGAACCTGAAATGATGTGGTTAACTAAAAATGAAGATGGTACACCAACAGGAAAAGGATTTTCAAAACCTTTTTGTTATCACATCGATCAGTTTGAATCACTAAGACCTGTTTTTATGAAAGTAATTGAATATGCAAACGCGATGGGTCTTGATATGATTCAAGGTGATCATGAAGATGCACCTGGTCAATTAGAATTAAACTGGATGTATGATGATGTATTAAGAAATGCTGACAGGCTCTCAACTTACAGACAAATTTGTGCTCAAGTAGCAAGAGAACATGGGTTAATTGCTTGTTTTATGACTAAACCGTTCATGGGAGTTTCTGCTAGTGGTTGTCATACTAATCTATCTTTATGGAAAGGTGGAAAAGACGTTGTTAACAAATTGGGACATAAATCATTACCAGGCGTAGAAGAAGTGTTTACTTATGTTGAGGGTGGAACAAATACATTTATGCCAGACACTAAAGATATGCAGCTTCCTGGAAAAGTAGGACTAATGTCGATTGGTGGTATCATGAAACACTTGCCGGCTTTGACAGCTATTGGATCTTCGACTGTAAACTCTTACAGAAGATTATGGGATCAAGGTTTTTGGGCACCTGTTTATGCTGACTGGGGATATCAAAACAGAACTTGTGGATTAAGAGTTTCAGCACCAGGGAGATTTGAATACAGATCAGTTGACTCTATGCATAACCCTTATTTAATGGGTGCTGCTTTACTTAAAACAATGGATGATGGTCTAACAAATAAAATTGATCCTGGAAAACCTGAATCAAGAAATATTTATGAGGCTCAAAAAGCTGGTAAAGAAGTTAAAAAATTACCTTTAAGTTTGGGTGAAGCGCTTGATAGACTAGCTGAAGATAAAACTGTTCAGTCGGCAATGCCAGATGAAATGTACAAGATATTTCATTGGTATAAAAATGATGAATGGGAAAAGTTTTTAGGAGCTACAACTCAATGGGATCTGGATACGTATCTAGATTGTCTACCATAGGAATTTAAAAAATATAGAGAGGCAAAAAATTATGTGCGGAATAGCGGGATTAATTCACAGAGGTAAATCTTCAAAAGTAGGTCACGAATTACAAGGAATGTTACAAGCTCTAAAGCATAGAGGTGAAGATTCTACAGGTTATGCTTTATACGGTGACACTGAAGGTAAAAATTTCATCATGAGAATTAAAGTTGGAGAAAACGTTGGTGAAGGAAGTTCATCAATTGCAGAGGATATTTCTGTTTATGATGAAAGAAAAAAAATTGTTGATAGTTATTTATCTGAATTAGGAGCTAAAATTGTTAAAGAAGAAAGAACATTGCCCTACTCTTTAAGATATGAAATCGAATATAATAAAAAAGATTTGTTAGAATTTTCTCAAAAAATTGAGAGCATTCCTGGTGTTGAAATACTTTCTATGGGTAAATCTTTAGAAGTAATCAAGGATCTTGGTAATGCAAAAATGGTTTGCGATAGATATAATCTAGATAAAGTTGTTGGAACACATGCAATAGGTCATGCTAGAATGGCAACAGAGTCTGGGGTAGATATTAAATCTGCTCACCCATTTTGGGGTTATCCATTTAGTGATGTATCAGTTGTACACAACGGGCAATTAACTAATTATTGGAACAATAGAAGAGCTTTGGAAAATAAAGGGATGAGATTTATGTCCGAATGTGACTCAGAACTAATTGCCGTTTATATTGCTCAAAGAATGAGAGAAGGTGCAACCTTAGAGGAAGGTATGAAAGAATCTTTATCAGGTTTAGATGGAGTGTTTACATATTTCGTAGCAACCAAAGATTCGTTAGGCATGGCAAAAGATACTATGGCAGCAAAGCCTTTAGTTTTATACGAGTCAGATGATTTAGTAGCAATGGGATCTGAGGAAATAGCAATCAGATCAATTTTACCACAAGAGATTGATACATATGATCCATTCGATGGGGAGGTAAAAGTATGGCAAATTTAAAAACTTCTGAGAAGAAAACAAAATCCCAAGCAATGGGTATGCATACTGAGGTTTTAACTGGAAGAACACAACAAAAATTTTTTAATCCTGATGAAGCTGAAAATTTTTATTATTTTGGAACTTATGATGTAGATTTTAACAAAAGAACAGATCTTGATGTTAAAGATATGACGGCAGCAGAAGCCAACAAGAAAATAGATGGTTTAATGAGTGAAGGTTACGGAACAATTGTTATTAAAAACCCTCAAGGTAAACATAGTCTTGGTGTGGGAATATTAAATAAATTGAATTTAATTTTTGAAGGTAGTTTAGGTTACTTTGGAATGGGATCATGTGATGGACCTATTGTAAGAATCAATGGAAGAGTTGGTTGGTCATGTGCTGAAAACCTAATGGCTGGAAAAGTAGTTATTGAGAAAAATGCTGGATCATGTTTTGGTGCTGCAATCAGAGGTGGAGATTTAATATGTAAAGGGAGTGTCGGTGCCAGAACTGGTATTGACATGAAAGGTGGAACCATAATTATTGGTGGTGATGCTGGTGCTTTTACAGGTTTTATGATGCAAAGAGGAAGAATTATTATATTAGGTGATGTAGGAATAAATTTAGGTGACTCAATGTATGATGGGACAATTTTCGTAGGTGGAGAAATTGGCTCATATGGTAGTGATGCAGTTGATTCTGAACTCACAAAAAGTGATCAAGATTGGTTAAGAAGAAAATTAAAAGTCGCCGAAATTGGTCAAAATTTTGATGTCAGTAAAATGAAAAAAATTGTAGCAGGTAAAAAACTTTGGAATTATGACAACTTGGAACCTACTGAGAAAAAAGGAGCAATCTAATGGCAAAAAGAAAAATTAAAAAGAAATCTAATGGCAAAGGTGTTGGTGGTAAAGCTGATGTGCATGCACATGAAGAAGGTAAAAGAAATAAAAGTTTATTAGGACACAACGCTATTTTTACACCTGAAGTTATAGACGATATTCATATAAAATCACAATTAGGAAGATATAGAATGCGTGGAATGGCATTAATGAAAAAAATTCCTACATTTGATGATTTGGTTTTTTTACCAGGGACTCTTACTAGGTTTGTAATTGAAGGTTATAGAGAAAAGTGTGAAACTAAAACTGTAATTGGTCCAAGATGTGAAAATCCAATTGAATTAGATATACCTGTTTACATAACTGGAATGAGTTTTGGAGCTTTATCTTATGAAGCAAAAACTGCTTTAGCTAGAGGAGCTACTATGGCTGGAAGTGCTACATGTTCAGGTGAAGGTGGAATGATACCTGATGAAAGAAGATATTCTGAAAAATGGTATTATCAATGTATTCAATCTAGATATGGTTTTAATCCTCATCACGCACAGTTAGCTGATGGAATTGAAGTATTTATAGGACAGGGACAAAAAGTTGGAATGGGTGGTCATTTAATGGGACAAAAAGTAACTGACCAAGTTGCTGAAATGAGATCTTTACCATCAGGTATTGATCAAAGATCTCCTGCTAGACACCCAGACTGGTTAGGTCCAGATGATTTGGCTCTTAAAGTTGAAGAGTTAAGACAATTAACAAAAAACAAAGTTCCAATTCAATTAAAGTTAGGTGCTTCAAAAGTTTATGATGATGTGCGTATGGCTGCTAAATGTGATCCAGACTCCATTTATCTAGACGGTATGGAAGGATCAACTGGAGCAGGACCTCATATCGCTGCAGCTAACACAGGAATTCCAGGAATTGCTGCAATTAGAGAAGCTAGAAGAGCGATCGATGATGTTGGTAAAACTGGAAAAGTAACTTTAATTTACGCTGGCGGTGTCAGAGATGGTGCAGATATGGCAAAAGCTTTAGCATTAGGTGCTGACGCAATTGCAATTGGTACTGGATCAATGATTGCATTAAATTGTAACAAAGATATTCCTGAAGCAAATTTTGAAAAAGAAATGGGAGTTAAAGCTGGTGAATGTTATCATTGTCATACGGGAAGATGTCCAGTTGGTGTTGCAACACAGGATCCAAAATTAAGAGCAAGATTAAACCCGGACGATGCTGCACTAAGAGTATACAATTACTTACATTCTATGACCTTAGAAGCACAACTTTTAGCAAGAGCATGTGGTAAAACAAATATTCACTCTTTAGAGCCTGAAGATTTAGCTGCATTAACGTCTGAAGCTTCTGCTTTAGCTAAAGTTCCTTTAGCGGGAACTAATTACACAGTTGGTGTAGATAACTTTCATAAAATATAGAAATTACAATGGCTAAGAAAAAAAATAAAAAAATTAAAAGTAAACCAAAAAAAGAAAAGAAAATGAAACTTGGTACTTTTAAAGAAACTGCTAGAGAAAAACTAATTGGCCAACACATTGGGTATAGATATGATGTTAATTTACTTCCTGATTATAAAAAGATAACTCCGTTTCTTAAAAAATACGTAGAAGCTATGGGCTGGGATGATTTAAACTGGCTTGAAGATGTTCATATGGGTTATGAAGAAGGAAGACCTGCTGTATTTTGTAGAAATGCAAATGGTTGGGTAACAATTCCAAAATCTATTAAATTACCTGACAATCAACAAGATAGAGACATGATAGCAAGAGAATTATTAGTGAAATTTCAAATGTCTCCAAAACATCCTCTTGTTGATTTAAAAAAAGCTTACTTAAAATTTTAATTACACAATCTAAAGTTGATTTTATTTTAAAACCTTGTGTCAATACTAGGTTTTGAACGACTGTTTTATTTGTCACTCCTGCTTAAATTTTATAGGGTTTTGAAAACTAAATAAGGAGAGAGAGAATATGACTGATCAGTTAGGTGCTCTTACTACCATATTTACAGAATTCTACTACTGGGTAACAGTGGTACTGATGTTTTTAATTCACGTCGGTTTCTGTATGTATGAAGTTGGAGCTTCTCGATACAAACACCATCAACATACTCTTATGAAAAATACTATGCTGATACCATTGGTAACAGTAACATGGTTTTTCTTTGGTTGGTGGATATACTGGGCATTCCCAACAGGACCGGGAATTGCACCTTCAATAATGAATGAAAGCACAGCTTTAATTACCGATGAAAGTACTTTTAGTGCTAAATGGTACTTAGCTAACACAGAGTATATGGCGATTAACTTAGGTGACCACATAAGTGGTGTATTCTGGGCCGCTTTCTTACTGTTCTCATGGACAGCTGCTTCTATTGTTTCAGGAGCAATAATTGAAAGAATTACAACATTTGCTTTTGGAATTTTAGCAATAGCAATTGGATCTGTATTTTGGACAATTGACGCTGCTTGGGGATGGCACTTTGATGGATGGATGCTTAAAATTTTAGGATATCATGATGCTTATGCATCGGGTGTAATTCACGCAATTGCGGGTGGATTTGCTTTAGGTGTTCTATGTGTTTTAGGACCAAGAATTGGTAAATTTTCATCAAGTGGTGAACCAAGAAACATAGGACCAAGAAATCCTTGGCTAGTAACAGTTGGATTATTTTTAATTTATACTGGTTTCTGGGGATTTTATGCAGCATGTAATATACCAATCTTTGACCTTGGACCCGAATATGGGATGGAAGGTGTAACTTATTGGACAGCTACAAACATATACGTAACCCCTACTACACTTAGTGGTATTACTTTTAACTTCTTGATGTCATTATCTGGAGGATTATTAGCTGGTTATTGGATTGCTAAAGGTGATCCTTTCTGGACATACTCAAGTGGACTAGCAGGTGTTATCTGTGCTTCAGCTGGAAATGATTTATATCATCCAATTCAAGCAATGATCATTGGTATGATCGGTGTTGTGATTGCATACAAACTACATTACTGGGTTGAGCGTAAGTTCAAAATTGATGATGCAGTTGGTGCAGTAGCAGTACATGGTTATGCTGGATTTGTTGGTCTAGTAATATGTGGTTTTGTCTTAAATGGTTATCCATCATCTGGTTACAGTGTTGGTGCTATGTGGGACGGAACAACTTATGCGTCAATCAATCCATTGGGGCAATTCTTAGGAGCAATAATAATGTTTGGTGTTCTTGGAATGCTACCAGGTTATGTAATAGCTAAAGTACTTCATGGAATGGGTAAATTAAGAATCCCACGAGATGTTGAAATAGCTGGACTTGACTATGAAATGATGGAATCTGCTAAAAAAGATGAAAGAGCAGTTTCATCTGCAACCAGGTAAAGGAGATAAAATATGGCTACAGTTACAAACTGGATCGATCACCTAAGTGCTGAAGAAGTTGTTGGCGCTGTTTACCCTGGTGCTGGATCAATGGAAACGACACTGGTTATTATTGGTGTTGTTTTATGGTTAGGCTGGCATGTTTTGACTGCAAAGTCTGAAAGTGATGAGCTTGATAGACTTTCTAGAAAAAGACATGGTCCAAATGATCATAAAAGCAATGTTACCGAATGGTAATTTAAAATAAAATTTGGGCGCTACTTAACTGTGGCGCCCTTTTTTAATCTTTAATCAAAAAATGCCTGAAGAAAATAATAAAGAAGAATTAAGACCAACCAAAATGCGTGGGGTTGCATTCCCTAAAGCAAAATATGGAGTTATATTAGCAGTAATTATAATCATTGTTGTTAATCTAATATATTATAAAGAAACAATTTTTTCTTTTTTCAAATAATTATGTTAATTTAATTTATGCCAAAAAACTTATTCAAAATTGCTAAAGAAAAAAAAATAAAATACTTCCTAATTAGTTTTGTAGATCTATTTGGAGTATTAAGGTCAAAATTAGTCCCTACACGAGCTATTAAAGAAATGCAAGAAGCGGGGGCTGGATTTGCAGGGTTTGCGGCATGGCTTGATATGTCTCCTGCTGACTCTGATATGTTTGGTATTCCAGATCCTGATAGTCTAATTCAATTACCATGGAATAAAGAAGTAGGTTGGTTGGCATCAGATCTTTGGATGAACGGAAAACCAGTAGAGGCATCACCAAGAATAATGCTTAAAAACCAAATTAAAAAACTTGAAAAAAAAGGTCTTACAATGAAGTCTGGTGTAGAATGTGAATATTTTCTTATTTCACCAGATGGTAATTCAATAGCAGATCCAAGAGATACTCAATCAAAGCCTTGTTATGATCAATCAGCATTAATGAGAAGATATGATTTAATCAAAGAAATTTGTGATTGTATGATTGAAATGGGATGGGGTCCTTATCAAAATGATCATGAAGATGCTAATGGTCAATTTGAAATGAATTGGGATTATGATGATTGCTTAGTAACTGCTGATAGACATACTTTCTTTAAATTTATGGTAAAAACTATTGCAGAAAAACATGGTTTAAGAGCTACTTTTATGCCTAAACCATTTGAAAATTTAACTGGTAATGGTTGTCATGCACATATTTCTGTTTGGGATGGAAATAAAAATAAGTTTTTAGATAAATCGAATGATTTAGGCTTAAGTAAAATGGCTTATAATTTTCTTGGGGGAGT
The DNA here is from genome assembly GCA_902572005.1 of uncultured Pelagibacteraceae bacterium. Lineage (GTDB taxonomy): Bacteria > Pseudomonadota > Alphaproteobacteria > Pelagibacterales > Pelagibacteraceae > Pelagibacter. The sequence goes on from CACGEC010000003.1 coordinate 48,820, forward strand.
TATAAAAAATGCCTCTTCGCTATCAGCTTTTTTTAATCCTACAATTAATAGTTATAGAAGAATAAATGCCCCTCCAACAAAATCAGGTGCATCATGGTCACCAAGTAGTATTTCTTACACAGGTAATAATAGGACACATATGATCAGAATTCCCGATCCTGGTAGATTTGAATTAAGATTAATGGATGGTTCTGCTAATCCTTATTTGTTGCAAGCAAGTGTTTTAGCTGCGGGCCTTGATGGATTAAATAATAAAATAGATCCAGGAAAACCATTAAATTGTAATATGTATGAAGATCATGAAAAAATATCCTGATCTTCCAAAACTTCCAGATGAACTAGATCAATCTCTTGAAAAGCTTAAAAATAATAAAGATATGAATGATGCATTTGGTAAAGACACAATCAATAGTTATATCAAGCTTAGAAGTTCAGAAATTAAAGAATTTAAACAAAAAGAAAATTTTGATAAAACTAAACCTATTACTAGGTGGGAACAAGATAATACGTTAGACTGTTAAGAACATGACGATTTTATCTAACGGCCATATGTGGAAACACAGTGAGTTTATTGAGAATAATAATTTTTCATTTGATAAAAATAGAATTTTAAAATCATTATCTGAAAAAGACATTGATGATGCTTACTCAAGTATTTCTGCATGGGACGGATATTCTCCAACGCCATTAGTAGAATTAAATAAGCTTTCAAAAGAATTAAATTTAAATAAAATATTTTATAAGGATGAAAGTAAAAGATTTGACCTTAAGTCTTTTAAAGCTCTAGGCGGTGCTTATGCCGTAGAAAAAGTTAGTGAAGGAAATAAAGATATTGTTGTTGCAACAGCAACTGCGGGTAATCATGGTAGATCTGTTGCTTGGGGAGCAAGAAGACTCGGTCTCAAATGTAAAATCTTTATTAGTGAATTTGTTAGCGACGCAAGGGGGCAAGCAATGTCTGAACTTGGAGCAGATGTTATAAAAGTAAAAGGAAATTACGAAAAATCTTTAATAGAATGTATTAAACAATCAACAGAGAATAACTGGCAAATAGTTCAGGATGTTGCTTGGAAAGATTATATGATTGTTCCTAAGCTTACTATGGCAGGTTATACAGTCATGATGAAAGAGATTGTCGATCAGATTAATCAAAATAAAATTTCTCATATAATTTTACAAGCAGGCGTAGGTGGCATGGCTGGTGCCATGATTGCAGGAGTTGCAAGATATTTAGAAAATATTCCTGTGACCATAGTTGTTGAACCTGATAGTGCAGCTTGTGTTTTAGAAAGTATTAGAACTGGTAAAATTGAAAAAATAGATATTAAAAGAGAAAGTTTAATGGGGGGGATGTCATGTGGAGAGGTATCATTAGTTCCATGGGAAATTTTAAAAAACTCAATTAAATATTGTATTAGTTTACCAGATGATGATATCGCAAAAACTATGAGATTGCTTGGGAACGCAAGTTTAAGTGATGAAAAAATAATTGCAGGTGAAAATTCTGCTCCTGGTGTTATTAGTTTAATTACTAGTTGTGAGGATGAGAAAATTAAAGAAAAACTAGAATTAAATAAAGACTCTAATGTTTTACTTATTGGTTGTGAAGGTGATACAGATCAAGAAATGTACCAAAAACTTATTAATCAATAAATAATTCAATGAAAAAAATATTAAAAAAAAAGGTTGAAAATTTAGACTTTTATAAGATCTTTAAACCTGAACTAACACCAAAAAGAATGATGGAATTAGGCGTTTTTGGTGGTTCATATTTTGGTTTAGATGTAAAGGAATATCCAAAATCTTGGTTTAAAAATGTCAAACTAAGTAAAACTTTTGATGTAAATCTAAATAGATTTAGAATAGTTTCTGGATTATCGAGAGAGCATTGGATTGAAAAAGGATGGATTTTCAAAGAAGATCCATTAGGTTGGTTCCAGTGGTATTGCAGGTTCACTAATGGAAGAAGAATTCCACATATAGATGAAATCCAAATAAAAAGATGGAAAAATTTCAGAAGACATGTTTTGGCAATTGAAAAAAATTGTGAAAAAGGGGATCTTGATTGCAGAAAAAGACAAAGACAAGCCATTTTGCAATGGGCTTATGATCCTTATAGGTAAATAATTATTAATCGCCTAAAAAATGAAATACTATTTTTCTTACTTGGGGCTCTAACCTATGTTCAAAAAGATATAATCCCTGCCAGGTCCCAAGAATAAGATCTCCATTTTTTATACTCATAGTTATTTGATTATTAGTTAGTGAAGACTTTATATGAGCTGGCATATCATCTTTACCTTCAGTTGTATGAACGTAAAGCGAGTTGTCCATTGGGGCTAACTTATTAAAATAGTTGATCAAATCAGTTTGTACATCTGGGTCGGCATTTTCCTGAACAATTAACGACGCACTGGTATGTTGAATGCTTAAATTTAAAATACCATTTTTAAAATCATTTTTTTTTATCCAATTAATAGTTTGATCTGTAAATTCATAAAGTTTTTGCCCATTTGTATTAATAGATAAATTTAAAAATTCTTGTTTCATAACTTAATTATAATTTATCGAGGTTAACTCATATAAACGACTAACAGTTCTTTTGAAAGGTTCTACTAAACTTTTTGACGAATTAATTACATCTAAACCCACATTAGAAGTAATCATTAAAGGTATTTTTTTTTCATAAATAACATCAATCAGAGTTATAAATCTTTGTTGTTGATTTGAATTATTTTCAGTGAAATTAGGTAAATTCTTTATAAAAAGAAAATCACAACTATCTGTGATACTGATATAATCTTCAGATCCTAAATTTCTGTCGCACAATTCATTAAAATCAAATTTTATAACATTATCATAAAAATTATCTATTTCTAATTTTCGACCCTTGATCTCTAAAATTTTTTTATTTTTAATTTTATTTTTAGTGATTTCTCTAAAAAACTTATTAAATTTAAAATTGGTAGATTGATCAATTGGGAATAAAAATCTCTCAAAATTTTTGTTATTTTTAGAACGATAATCATCATCAATTAACAACTCTTTTTCATAAGAGTTATTTTCTAAAACTTTTAAAAAGGGAATAAACTGGTCTCTTTGTAATCCATCTTTATACAGATCTTTAATCCTTATATTTGATGAAAATATAACTTTAATTTTTGCTTCAAATATCTTTTTAAATAATTTGCCAAGTATCATTGCATCAACGATATTTGTTACTTGAAATTCATCAAAGTAGATTATTTGAGCTCTATTATTAAGATCTTTGACAAAATAATCAATTCCGTTTTCTTTATCTTTATTTTTAAAAATAAAATCATGAAAATTAATCATAAATTCGTTAAAATGAAGTCTTAGTTTTTTTTCATTTAATTCATTAAAAAAAAAATTTAGAATCATCGTTTTTCCGACCCCAACATCACCCACCAAATAATAGCCTGCCTTGTTTTCTTTTTTATTAAAAATTTTTGTTAAAAAATTTTGTTTAAAATTTCTTTTATAAAAGTTTTTAAGATCATCAATAATATTTAATTGGTGGTCATTAATTTCAAATTCCTTTGTTTCACAGTAACTCAAAAAATTTTCTCTTAAATTCATCTTTTTTTTTTAAAATCTATCCCATATTCAGATCTTGGACCTTTTCTGAGACCAAAAGGACCTGAGATGAAGATTGTTAAAGGCTTGGTTCCCGGCTTAAGGTCAACTCTATGTAGATTGTTTGCTGATCTAAAACCTATATATCCTGGTGGTCGCCAGTATTTACCACTACTTAATGTTTCCCAGTAACCATCTCTTAATACAATAGTTATGTATGGAAACGTATGATTGTGGACACCTTCACCATGATCATCAGCTAACATTTCATGTATTAAAATGTTGAATGGAAACCATTTAGGTCGATGTCTCATAAGAACATAATACCTGTTCATCCATGGTTTTGCTTCACTATATCTTGGATGAGAAGGTCCCCTATCAAGAACTACCTTTTTACGTCCTATTTTTTCCAAAAATTTGAGAAACATTAATTTAACTTAATAATAGCGTTATCTTTAATAACAAATAAGTTATTATCTAAAATTTTAGGTCTTGATATTTTTTCATTATCTATTTTCAAAGTAGAAATTGTTTTTCCCGATGAAATATCAATTACCATTAATCTTCCCTTCGATGTAGATAAATAAATATTCTTTGTACCTACAACAAATCCTGTTGGTTTTATTTTTTTTCTTTTTTTGTCTTTTATATGACTAAATAAATCAGTAATTCTAATAATATTTCCAGAATTTTTCTCAATAACAATAAAATATCCCTCTAAAGAAACGGTAAATATATAATTTTCTATTAGAGTTGGGGTAAGGTTTGAATTAATTTTATTTTTCCATTTAAAACTGCCAGAACTTATATCAATCGAAAAAAATTGGTTTTTATTATTAGAAAAAAATAATGTCTCACTATCTGCTACAATTTCGGACGTCTCTAAACCAAAAGCTGACTCAATTACTAAACTACTTTGTGTTGGTAGCTGCCACAAAAGTTCACCTTTATTTAAGTCAACAGCACTTATGTCTCCAATAAAATTATTAAAATAAATATTGTTACCAACAATAACCATCGATAATTTTTTTTGAGATTTAATCAAATTATTTTCTGTTGAAATATTCCAAATTTCTTTCCCACTTTTTATAGAAAAACATCTTAAGGTATTCATTGTATCTACTATTAAAAATTTATCCTTAAAAATTTTTATTTGTGAATTAAAAGGAGAAGAATGAAAATTTGACCATATCAAATTTCCTGTTTTAATATCAAGAACATAATATTTGGATATATTGTCAGCTACAATCAAAAATTTGTCATTACTTGCAAATTGTAAAATTGGTTTTTGTTTTTTTTCGATTTTTGAATAATAATTTTTTTTCCAAACTAATTTAGATTGATTATCAAACTTGAGTATTGAGCCTTTATTATCAAAAAAAATAATATTCTCTCTATCAAATAAAATTTTTGGTTCATATTGATAAAAATTTTCTATTTTCGAAAATTTATATTTTGATATCTTTTTTAAATTACCATCAAATTTAATTCTATTATAATTATTATTTAGGTTACTCGATATAGAGGAAGAAATTGGTTTTTGTTTAAAGTTTATTGTTATGTTGGTATTTAATTCTTTATCAATTTCTTTTTCTTTTTTAAATAATTTTATATTGGACGTTTGTTTGGTAGCTATTTTTTCTGATTTGGTCCAAAATTTTGAGTTTTTATTAAACGAACATGCTGAAATTAAAATTAAAACTAAAAATAAGTTAAAAATTTTATTCACTTAAATCTCTATTAAGTCTTTTTTGAGCTTCTAAAGCAATATCTTGATTCGCATTTTTAGTGTTCAAAATTTTTTCATAAAATTCTTTTGATTTTTTCTTTTCATCTTTTGAATAGAAATACTCTGCCATCAAGTATAAACAATGAGATTTCCAAATACTATCCGAGTTAATGACAGGATTTAAAATATCAAGTAATTCGCTTTCGTTTGAAAAATTTGCATTATAAAGAGCTTTTTTATAAATAATGAGATTTCTTATTTCATTCTCTAATGTAGTTTTATTTATCAAAATATCAAATAATTGGTTCACATCATTTTGTTTTTTAATTAAATTATTATCAATTAAAAAATAAAGTGCTAAAGGGGAATAGGTGCTATCCTTATCTTCAATTATCTCTTGAAGCTCTTTTACAATTATAGATTTGTTTCCACTTTCATATTCAATTATTGCATTGTTGAATTTATCAGAAATAAATTTTTTATTATTATCTTTATATATTTGAAAAGAGTAAAAGCTAAATATAGCAATCACAATCAATGCTAAACTTAATAACAATAATTTTTTATTTGTAATAAAAAAATTTTTTATTTTTTCATTTCTTGTCTTTTCATTAATAATTGAAATTTCTTCATCCATAATTAAATCATATTTCTTAAAACATATTGGAGAATTCCTCCATTTTTATAATATTCTAATTCATTTTTAGTATCTATCCTACACAATGTTTCAATCTTTTTTATTTCACCTGAAGAATATTTTATTTCCAATGTAACCTTATCAGAAGGGTTAATTCCCTTTTCAATCTCATTTATACTAATTAATTCTGAACCTATTAAATTTAAATTTGATCGATTGATATTATTCATAAATTGTAAAGGTAAAATTCCCATACCAATTAAGTTTGATCTATGTATTCTTTCAAAGCTCTCAGCTATGACTGCTTTTACACCTAACAATTTTGTACCTTTTGCCGCCCAATCACGTGATGATCCAGTGCCATATTCTTTACCACCAATCACAACAAGATCAGTACCTCTTTTTTTGTATTCTACAACTGCATCATATATTGGCATAACTTTTCCTTCAGGATATAATTTTGTAAAACCACCTTCTGTTCCAGGTGCCATTTCATTTCTTATTCTTATATTTGCAAATGTACCTCGCATCATTACCTCATGGTTTCCTCTTCTTGAGCCATATGAATTATAATCTTTAGGTAATATTTGATGTTTCATGAAGTATTCACCAGTCGGACTTTCTTTTTGAATATTGCCTGCAGGTGAAATATGGTCTGTTGTCACCATATCTCCTAAAATTAATAATGGTCTTGCATCTTTAATTTCCTTAAATCCCTCTGGTTTATCTGGTAAATTATCAAAAAAAGGTGGTTTTTTTACATAAGTAGAACTTTCTTCCCAATTATAGATACTACTTTTATCAGTTTTAATTTGTTGCCACTGCTTAGGTCCTTCCGAAACATTTGAATATCTTTTTACAAACATATCAGCATTTAAAGCTAACTTTAAAGTGTCTTCAATTTCTTTATTTGTTGGCCAAATATCCTTCATAAAAACTTTTTTTCCATTTTTATCATTTCCAAATGAGTCTTTATATAAATCAAATTCCATATGCCCCGCTAAAGCGTAAGCTACAACTAAAGGAGGAGAAGCTAAATAATTTGCTTTAATGTGTGGAGAAATTCTACCTTCAAAATTTCTATTGCCAGATAATACAGATACAGCATAAATATTTTCTTTTTGGATAGCATCAACAATATTATCTGCTAAAGGACCAGAGTTCCCTATACATGTAGTACAACCATAACCAACCAAATTAAATCCAAGTTTATCTAAATATGTATTTAGCCCTGCTTTTTCCAAGTAATCTGTAACGACTTGTGAGCCAGGTGCTAACGAGGTTTTGACCCAAGGTTTTACCTCTAAACCCAATTCTACAGCTTTTTTAGCTAATAACCCCGCTCCTATAAGCACATTTGGATTAGATGTATTTGTGCATGAAGTAATTGCTGCAATTAAAATTGAGCCGTCTTTTATCTCATAATCTGAATTTTCAACTTTTGAAATTGAAAAGTTTTTCTTTTTTGTTATTTCTTCAAAGCTTTTTTTAAAACTCTTTGAAGCATCTGATAGTAAAACTTTATCCTGGGGTCTTTTTGGTCCAGAAATAGTTGGAACAATTGTAGACATATCTAAAGTTAATTTATCAGAAAATTCAATATCATTACTTGCCCATAAGCCTTGCATTTTTGCATATTTTTCAACAATGTTTACAATTGACTGATCTCTACCAGAAAACTTAAGATACTTTAGTGTTTCATCATCTACAGGAAAAAAACCACAAGTTGCACCATATTCTGGAGCCATGTTTGCAATTGTCGCTCGGTCAGCTAGTGTTAAATTTTTTAAACCTTCTCCGTAAAATTCAACAAATTTTCCAACGACTCCTTTGTCTCTTAACATTTTTACAACTGTTAAAACTAAATCTGTAGCAGTAGTTCCTTCTGGCATCTTATTTTTTACTTCAAAACCAACGACTTCAGGAATTAACATTGAAATGGGTTGGCCTAACATACCAGCTTCAGCTTCGATTCCTCCAACACCCCATCCTAAGACAGATAGTCCATTTACCATAGTTGTGTGACTATCAGTTCCAACTAATGTATCTGGAAAAAGATATTCCTCATTATTAAATTTTTCTTTCCAAACTACTTTAGATAAATATTCCAAATTAACTTGATGACAAATTCCAGTTCCAGGTGGAACAATTCTAAAATTGTTAAATGCTTGCTGGCCCCATTTTAAGAAAGAATATCTTTCACCATTTCTATTAAATTCTATTTCAACATTCTTATCAAATGAGTCTGGATTAGCAGATTGATCTACTTGTACTGAATGATCTATTACTAAATCTACCGCTGACAGAGGATTAATTGTATTTGGATCTTTGTTTTTTTCTTTAACAGCTTCACGCATTGCTGCTAAATCAGCTACAGCTGGAATTCCAGTATAGTCCTGTA